>PKYU01000487.1 GCA_003132765.1 Chitinophagaceae bacterium
ATACCATAAATCGGTGCGTGGGGGTACCATAGATCGGTATATATACCAACAAAGTACAATAACTCCTTTGAAATATCCTTTATTCAGAAACTGAACAAGCTTTGCAAACTTTGGTCGATCAATTCTGTATTGCACCAATCCATTATCACTAAGGATTAAGCTTGAGTCTTCTTTGAATGCTGAATGTTTCTCAGAAATGATTCCATTCATACAAAACCCTTCTAAGTCGATATTTGCAATCGGTAAATGTTCACGGTAAGCAAATCGTGTATTCTCTGACTTTTGGTATTTTATGGAATTCTTTTGATTTTCTGGCTCATCAGTGCTTTTCCGGCTATATACCAAATAATACCCACGGTATTTGCCGCCTTGTATTTCCTTGAAAATATCAGGTTTTTGGTGGTGATTTTCTTTCATAAAATGTTTCTCCAATGGGAGATATAAGCTTGCCGTCAATTATACTATAACCCTCCCGAATAAGTCTAATATGGATTTTTCTTAAAATTTCCCCTAATCCTATTAAGCCATTTATTGTTTCTTGGGAAAAATGACACCCTATTGGTAGATCATTTTCAGATGCCAAATCATCCATATCTGCGGGGATACTTCTTAGTATTTTATTCCTTTCATATTTCCTATTCATCTTACTTACATTTTAGTAAGTGTGATAAAGAAAATAAGATAGGGTTTATTAACAGAATTTGTTCTACACCCTCCCTTATATATTAGTCAAGTCCATTATAAAATCTCATTATGGAAATATGTCGGTTTCCTTTTATAAAAATATTATCTATTGCTATGTATACATAAATTAAAATGGTGGCATATTGCCACCCTCAAGTAGGGCATTCTATCTTCCCTCTATTCTTTTCCTTTTAAATTGTTGTGAGTCAAAAAAAAGATATATAAAACCGAACGATACGATTATATAAATAACGATACGATTAACGACGATGAATTGGGAAAAGTGATTTTATCAATTAGCTTTTTGAAAAATGAAAAATAATTACGAAAAACATGAGATCATCTTAGCGAATGAACTTGCCGAAACATTAAAGGATAGAGAGGCTTTGCAATTCTATCTTACATTAACTCGGAAATACCAGGAAAATCACTTGAGGCAGATATTGGCAAAAGTGATGTCAATTGATGAACAAAAAATCAGGAAAACTCGAGGAGCTTTATTCACATTCTTGGTCAACCAACATTATGGAAACAACAATACTCGGTCTTAGTTTTAGTACACGAATGCTCGGACTGGCAGTTTTCCAATCGAATACCCTTATTGATTACTCGCTAATGCTTCATAAGGAGATTTGGTCGCCACAAAAGCTAGATTCGGTACTTACCAGCCTTGCATCGTGCGTTGAGTCTTATACCATAAATGATATTGCTTTGTCAATACCTAACGGTTATCATCAAACTAAGGATTTCAAGGAATTGGTTTGTGCAATAGAATCTTTCGCAGATAGTCGTGGAATACGTGTTATGCAGTATACAGCGAAAGAGTTATACAGAAGATTTGGTAATCCTTTGAAAAGGACACGGAATGCATTTATGAAACGTTTGGTCATGCTTTATCCTGAGCTTGGAATGTATTACGACCGCGAGATATTAAACAAAAATAAGTATTATATTAAATTGTTTGAAGCGATAGCGGTTGGAGCATATCATTGGCTTGAACAGAACGGTAAGCAAATGGAAAGCGGAGCATCATAGCTCCGTTTTTCATTTGCACTGTCCCCTACCTTATATCTCCTTTCTGTTTTTAATACAATGAAAGAAATTATTCTTTCACAATTAAAAACTAAGAATCATGAATTCACAAAACAATTCATCCATCAAACTGGATGTGTACGAAATGGTTACTAACCGCATTATTGATTCATTAGAAGCCGGCACCGTTCCCTGGCAAAAGCCATGGGCAGATGCTGGCGTTCCTATGAATCTCATCAGCATGCGGCCTTATCGAGGTATTAATCTCTGGCTATTACTATCACTAAACTATGAACGTAATCTCTTCCTTACCTGGGATCAATTGAAAAAGATCGGAGGTTCAGTCAATCAAGGAGAACATGGGCACATTGTTATTTTCTGGAAGAATGTAAAGAAACAGCCCGAAGAATTGGGTAAAGACGGGCATCCGAAGACTGTTCCTATGCTGCGTTATTATAAGGTTTTCAATATTTCTCAGGTTAGAGATGTGCCACAGGATATGGTTGAGCCTTTGGCTATAAAAGAGCATTATACTTTGCTTGAATGCGAAGGGATTATTCAGACAATGCCTGACTGCCCGGTGATAAAGCATAAGGAGCAGAAAGCTTACTATCATATTGTTGAAGATTATATCAATATGCCAAAGAAGAAAAGCTTTAAAAGCATTGAGGCATATTATTCAACACTTTTCCATGAACTCGTACATAGTACGGGTGCGGAAAAACGTTTGGGTAGAAAATCAATTACTGAAATGAATGAGTTTGGTAGCGAGCCTTACAGTATTGAAGAATTGATTGCAGAATTAGGGTCTGCCTACTTATGTTCTTTCACCGGCACTCTTGACAAGGGCATACAAAACTCTGTAGCCTATATACNNCGATTTATCGTACAGGCCAGTGGGCAGGCGCAAAGAGCAGTTGATTGTATTTTGAATTTATTAGAGGTAAAAGAAGAGGAATTGGAGGTAGGTAAAGAAAGTGGGGTTTAGTAACACAAAGCCTGTTTGCAGGAATCTGCGGCGGGCTTTTCTCTTGACCTTGATATACAAAAAAGCTTTACTTGATATACAAAAAGGCTTTACCTAAAGAATAATATAAGAGCATTTTAATTATTGTTAAATTTTAGTTAATTTTTAAAAATCATTTATCTATGTTTGTATTCTAATCTCAATCAGCCTATATTTGCTTGTCTTTTTTTGTATTTGTAACTTCACATTTTTTGAACAAATTAAAAAATGTGAATAATAAATAAAGCTGTAATGTTTGTCACCTTTTCAGGTAAGCTAAAAAATAATAATTAGAGATTTGTGTACCACCTCTACCAATTAGCTGGGGTGGTTTTTTATTTGTGAAATGTGGATAACTTTTTTGACAAATTCATCTTACGGTATATCATATATATAAACATTTGAATATTAATATATTAATCTGCCATTGGAGCAGATAAACTGTGTGTTTGAATCTGAAAATTTAAACATTTTCTAAGATAAGACCCGACTTTTTCAAGTTGGGTCTGTTTTTTTTATTTCTAATTGTGGTAGATTTGCCTATAGATTTGTTAATTCAAGTCTTAATCTTAGAAAATGTTAGTATCAATAGTCGGTCTTCCTTTCCTATGTGGTGAGAAGTACCCGAGAGTTGGCAGATTCTCTCGAACAGCCAAAATTTCTGCTGAAGCAAATAATATTTCCCAATTCCTTTTTAAAATGCCAAAGTAAGTAAAAATTTCATTTTACTTACTTTGGCATTTTTATAAGTTTCGTATTGTTAGGTTGCTATTAAAACTTACGAGTTACTTCCAAGGAGATAAATTTCTGTAATAGTAATTTGAATCTAAGATCAACCTTTACAAATACTTAATAAGTGGTATTATAGGGTATAAAAATGGAATTAAATTGATAGCGACAAGTCCTGAACTACGACATTCCAGCTTGCTGTTATTGAAAACCCCCGGAGGAAACTTTTTTGGAGATAGAGAATGAGAATTATTCTTAAAATCTTTCCAAAACTCCTTGTGGTTTTATAACAAAATTAAAATACAGGCACTAACTTGATTAATGCTATATGTTATGAAACTAAAATCAAATCCAAACTTATTTGAGTTAGTGATGTTACTTCATAATGCAACATCACTTCTAAACAAAGAACAAAATTTGGAGAGTGCAAAAGCTCTTAATTTCGATAACTTCAATCCAGATGGTAATTTAATGTTTGGGACAGGTATTTGTACGCGAAAAAATCTATCGGCAGGTATTCCCATTGATATTTTAACTTACTTTTTAGTTGCGAAACTGATACAGGATAATTTTCCAGGTATTTCAATTTATAATATTTTACCAGATGCACATGCGGAGCAAAACCAATTTCCAACAAGTGAAATAAAGCAAATTTCCGACAGTTATGAAAAGCAGTTAAATGCAATAGCAAATGCACTAAAAATGCAAAGGTTTTATATTTTACGCGCTTCTCAATACAGTCAGGATGAAAAATATGTAGAAATTCTTAGCACGATGTCACACATCGAAAATAGCTACATAAGAAGGCAGATTGCAGATGTCAAGTATTTGCACAAGTATTATGATGTGGATAAAAAAATAGGATGGTGTTCAAAAACCAGAACTTCCCTTTCAATGGATGAACCATTTTTTGATCATGTGTATAAAGAAACTTTTCCTAATTCCAAAGTGTGGTTTTTGTATTTAGAACCCGGCAAACGTTTATCAAATAAAGGAATGGACGTAATTCCTTATACCATGGCTCCCTTTGACAAGAGTTCAAGAATAGTACTAGGTCAGAAAAAAAAGATCCGGGAATTTATAGAAGAAATTGGAGATGAAGTTTGTTCCAAGCAAAATAAAGCAGCGTATCGCAATTATTTGAAGAAGATTGCCCGAGTATATAATACTTTATTCCCTAATTCTTTTGGTGGAAAATTCTGGGAAGATAGGCTTGATGGATTAAATGATATGATCTATCAACTTACTAATAATAAAAATTCCAGATCCTTTATTTTTTAAATTATCATTTATGAAGAAAAATTTTATTGAGGAAATGAATTGGCGTCGGATGATCAGCGGCAATACATTTGGTATTGAAAAAGTATTCCAAGAAACTAGTGTGCCACTTGTTGCATACATTGGGTTC
>PKYU01000392.1 GCA_003132765.1 Chitinophagaceae bacterium
AATTAAAAGTTCATTGGTACATCGATTTATAGAATTTCATCAGCCCGGAAATGGCGGTGAAAGATTTGCAACCGATTGCTTCACCCTCTAGGCAGCCTTGCAGCCAAGCCGGGTTCGGTACCGAAGGGCGTCAAGCCACAATTGGACAAAAACCATTCTTGGTGGTACTCCGTTTACGTTATTGAAAATTTACTCGCCAAGATATGGGTCTTTAATTTTTTTTGCCTGATAGCTTATTCCTGAAAACCTCACTTCACATTTGTCACCAGTAGGCGATTGTGCTAAAAAACCAATTTGCAAAGGTTTAGTATTATTAAATTGAAAATGTCTAACCAGGAACCATTTTCTATTGTCGATAGAGTAGTATAAGGTGATTACATTATCCGCCTTTGCTACTTTATAAAATACTCTGTTGCTTTTAATTTCAACAGAATTACAGTCATCAGAAATATCTTTTGTTACAACACTAACTACTCTTTTTGCTCCGGTATAATCTTTTTCAAAACAAAATTTAATCCAATTCAAACTGTCTTGTTTAATAACAATCGCTCCGCCATCCCATTTATTTAAAAAAGAATGTTCAATTGCCGTTGACAGGATAAAATTACTATCTGCTTTAAATAACAATTTAGGAGCATTGTCAGTGTTGTAAGTAACATTTGGGTCTCTAAACATATCCGTTTTCTCTCCTGCAACAATTATTAGAGTATCTTTTTTGACTGAGTACTGAATGGGTTTGTTTTCCCATGTTAATGAGTGAGGAATAGCATCAATTTCTAAATCATCTTTGTTTTGTGCAATAGTATGTTGGTCGAGAATCAATAGAAAAAATAGTAGTCTTCCAAAGTAGTTTAAAAATCTAATTTTATTCATTTTCCCAAAGTTTGAAAACTACTGATTTACGATTGGCGATGTGCTGGTATTTATTGAATGTCCCGAAACCACAGCCGAATTGAAAAACTAAAGATGAAGTTACAACAAAAAGCTAAATAGAATTATGTCAAGTCCAATAATAGCTGATAGTGATACAACTGAGGTTTTATTCGTCAGCCAGTATAGCAGCACTGAATGTTGTGCATTGGCCTTTTATTCCTGCACAAAATAGTTATTGCCCATTATCTTGATTTCGTAAATTATTTTTATTGTCATAGCATGATTATTACAATCGTAATTGTTCTAATTATGAGCCTTTCAAAATGGCAATCATTTTCCTTGGTTATTCGCCTTTCTTTTTGAAATTATCAGCTACCAGGAAAACAACGCCAATAGCCAGCCAGAAAATAGACTTAATCCAGTTGTGTGTTTGAAAAGCCTCCAGCATAGCAACTCCAAAAAAGAGAAGGAACACAGTAAAGTTGGTGCCTAAGTTGATTTTTTTCATAGCATTTATGACTTTCGGAATTAAAGGTTATTTGTAAGTCCAAATTTCAAATGAGCCACAATGATATATCTGTATCATAATGTGACGCACCACAACGTTGACGGCTTGCTGGACTGGCATTTTATAATGTCCAGCCCGGTACAAATGCCCAATTGAAATTTATTGTTGAAGTTATGAACTAAAGCTTAAAATTGAATGTCGAGCCCGAACCCCTGCTGATGCTTGCATATAGCTCATGTTACATTGTCAAGCCCTGCTTTTGCAATACTTTTGTTATGCGTTCGTGCTACTCTTCATATTGAGTTGTTTGTTTCAAATTTGCAGAAACATTTTTCATTATTGTTTTTCAATAGTTGATATATTATTTTTTACACCCTTAATAAGAAGCCATAACATCAGGGATATTTCTCCAGGGCCGGCTAATGCTAGGTTGTAGGGATAGACGTAATGTACGAGAGGCTGCCATAAAAGAGTAAGATAACCGAGACCGGCAACCATTTCCAGTGTGCCAATGATTCTTGGGATAAATGTTGATTTTAAAATCAGGTATCCAATCACGATGCACCATAGCCCGAAAAATATAAGTCCAAGGTCATAAGCCTTTGCATTCAATTTGAGAAAAATTAATGCCAATGACTGCAATTGTTCAGGGCCAAAGGCGCTCAATTGGCTACTGCCTTTAAGAATTGATAATGGAGCAAGATGAAAAAAAGCGCTCATGCTCCACATTGCACATGCTGCAAGCATAATGAAAACTGCAAGTAATGATAAACCCCTGCTCACAGATTTAAATAGCCCATAGAAAAGTGCTGCCCAAATAAAATGGAACGGAACAGACATGAAGGAAGAAACGAAACCTAATCTGAACAGGGATTCGTTTTCCAGAATTTTTGCCGCCGTTGCTGCTGCGTTGTCATATACAACAATCTTATCCAGCACGACAAACTGGCCAAATAGAGAAAGAAGACTTCCTAAGAGGTAAGAAACGCCAGCCAACCGGGCTTTAAAAGACGCAGATGTATTTGAAAAATTTTCCATCAATACTGTCNNGTCAAAGATAATTTTTGCTGGTTCTCATGCAAATATCAGTAAGTTTTTTTAGCACCTTTTATTAATAACCAGAACATAGCTGGCGCTCCAATTGCTCCAAATATTACCGTTAGTTGTGAAATTATGGCGGGATAAAATTGAGGGATAACTAACTTCGTAAATGTGTTAAAAGGATAGATGATGCTCTGAATAATAAGCAATAAACCTAAAATTTTCGGAATATATCCTGAACGTAAAAAGAGAAGTCCTAATGCAAAAAGATAAAGTCCCCAGAATATTTCAAGAAACAATTGTCCGGCATCACTCAATCTGAAACTGAACATCATCATCGCAGTAAGTTGCTCAGCGTGAAATATACCAAGGTAATCAGGTTTTTTTAAAATTATTAAGGCTCCAATTTTAAAAAAGGCATTAACAAATGCTAGAGCGACAGTTAATAGTATTGAAGATAAAAAAAAAGAACTCCAGGTTTTATTCACTCCTTTGAATAAGCGGAATATTGTCACTCCGAAGCACAGCAAAAAAAGTTGTGCGAAAAGATAGACTGCAATACCTGCCCGATATAATGATTCATCGGCTATAATATTGTCTGCTATCGATGCTGCATCATTTGGAAAAAAGAGTTTAGAACGAACAATTTGCAGGTTGAAAAAAATGGCTGCAGAGCTTAATATCCAAAATAAGCCAGCTAGCCTTGCCGTTTTTCTGAGTGAATTAGTTTCTCCTATTTTCATTGAGATATTTTTTATATCAGCCGGTTCAAAGTTACACTCTCGCCAAACATGACGCATAACACATAAATATATGGCACCCGCCCCAAAATTCACAAATTGATTT
>PKYU01000528.1 GCA_003132765.1 Chitinophagaceae bacterium
CTTTATTATGAGTATCATAACCCGATTCACTGAAAATATAGAGCATGATCAAGGTGCAGGTTGCGAGCCCAATTGCCAGTCCAAAGATATTGATAAAAGAAAATGCTTTGTTTCTCTGAAGGTTTCGGATGGCTATTTTGAAATAATTTTTAAGCATATAAACTCAGAATTTATTCTGTTCTCAAACTATCCANNCCCTAAAAATTCTTTTGAAAGCAGGCCGGCAAGCCCCTGTGTGCTGGCGCCCAACACCTTGCGGATGCCTATTTCTTTCGTTCTTCTCTCAGCCGTATACGCAGCCAGCCCAAATAATCCCAGGCAGGAAATAAATATTGCAAGGACAGAAAATACTCCTGCTAATTTTCCAATAAGGGTTTCTGTTTTAAAAAGTTTATCAAACTGCTTATCTACGAAACTGTAATCAAATGGATACCCCGGATTATTATTTTTTATTACCGTTTCAATTATTGCTATTGCTGCAGGGACTTGCACTCCTGTTTTAATGCGGATATTTAAAACATTACAATTGGAAGTATCAGCAAATATTATCAAAGGCGCTGCCTGGGCATACATGTCGTTGTAAACAAAATCTTTTATCACTCCTACAATTGTGTACCGGGCGCTATCCTGGGAAATTGTACTACCCAAAATATTTTTCTTATTAATAATCTTTGCAAGCGATTCGTTAATTATAATGTTATTACTGTCTGATTTTACATCCGGATAAAAATTCCTTCCTTCCTTTAGGCGCATATCCATCGTAGAAAGATATTCAGGACTTACTCCCTGAATGGTTATTAAGACCTGCTTATCCGGCTGTTTACCTTTCCAGGTAAAATCACCTGTATTACTACCTAACTCCAAAATCTGGTTGTTACTTATTGCTGCATTTTGAATAAGCCCCGTTGTTTCGAGGTCGTTCTTTATTGCATTGAAATGTTGCTTCATAGTACCCTGCATATACATGTATAGAAGACCATTTTTATTATACCCAAGGTCACGGTCCTTCACATGCGATATCTGCTGGTAAATGATTATGGTGGAAATAATCAATATAACAGAGATCGAAAACTGAAGTATTACTAATCCTTTCCGGATGATTCCGGCGCTCCCGCTGTTTTTTATTTTAATTCCTTTTAATACATATACTGGTTTAAAAGAAGAAAGATAAAATGCAGGATAACTTCCTGCAATTAATCCGCAGGTGATGGCTATAGCCAGCAAAGCCATGATATGAAAAGGTTCGGCCAGGTTAACTGATAATTGCTTTTCCACAAGATTGTTAAATGCCGGCATCGAGAGATAAATAAACCCAATCGCCAGAAGTGCGGCGATTACTGAAGTAAAAACAGATTCACCTATAAATTGAACAATTAATTTTCGTTTACCTGCGCCCAATACTTTTTTAACACCTACTTCCTTAGCACGCTGTTCCGATCGTGCAGTGGAGAGATTCATAAAATTGATGCAGGCAATGATCAGTATGATCCATGCTATTAAACTAAAAAGATGAACGTATTTTATCCGGCCTGGAACTTCCTTTCCATTGTCAAAGTTGTCGTACATCCTCCACCGATTCATTGGATAGATAGACATCTTTGCCGTTGCGCCCTGTTGTTTAGTTGCTACATAATCGTATAATTTTTTATTTATTTCATCCGCTTTTGTCTTAGGCTCGGTTTCCACATAAGTTACCAGCCCATTGTTTCCCCAACTTTGCAACCACTTATTCTGGTCTTCAAAAATTTTAAAAGGCGCCAGCCAATCGAATTTAAAAGAAACATTTTCAGGAAGATCTTTTATAACACCTGTTATAATATAATCCTCTTTATTATCTACTTTGAGCGATTTACCTATTAAGTTATCCTGATAACTATCGGGACCAAAAAATCTTTCTGCCATTTTCTCTGTGATCACCAACGAATGTAATTGATAAAATGCAGTGGCAGCATTGCCCTGAACAAACTGAAGCTGGAACATAGTAAGGAATGCCGGGTCTGCATACAGGCCTTGCTCATATAATGATTTATCTTTTAAGGAAAACAGCGTGTTATCACCCCAGGTAGTTCTTGCAGTATTTTTAATGCCTGGTATTTCTGCATTGATGCCTGCTGCCAAAGGACCGGGCGTAGCATCAAATGTAAACGTATTACCGTCATACGTTTGCCGGTCTTTAATTTTATATAAATTATCTCTGTTGCTGAAATAATGGTTATAAGTAAGCTCATCTTCCACCCACAAAAATATTAGCCCGGTGCAGGCAATGCCAATAGCCAGCCCACCGATATTCAACAAACTATAGCCTTTATTTTTCCAAAGAGCTCTGAAGGTGGTTTTTAAATAATTTTTTATCATGAATAATTATTCCTTTATTCTGTTCTCAAACTCTCCGCCGGATTAGCAATAGCCGCTTTTATGGCCTGGAAACTGATGGTTGTCAATGCAACGACCAATGATAAAACAGCGGCCAGTGCAAATACCCACCAATAAATCGGGGTTCTGTAAGCAAATCCCTGCAACCATTCGTGCATAAAGTAAAAAGCAATTGGTGCGGCAATACAAAATGAAATTGCCACCAGTTTCAGAAATTCTTTCGACAATAAATTCAGGATATTACTAACCGATGCACCCATTACTTTACGAATACTTATTTCTTTCGTTCGTTGAGAAGTACTATATGAAGCAAGACCCAGCAAACCAAGGCAGGAAATGAAAATAGCCAGTATCGCGAAGTTTAGAAATAAGCTGCCAAACCTGTCTTCACTTCTATATTGCTTATCAAAAAAATCATCCAGGAAATAGTAGCTAAAAGGACGATTAGGGATCAAAACCTTCCAATCATCTCCTATTGCTGCAATGGTGGCTTTCAGGTTTTGAGGCTTTACATTTATAGAGACGAGGTCGCAACCATTGGGCTCAATGCGAATACTGAGTGGCTTTATCACCTCCTGCAAGGAACGAAAATGAAAATCTTTTACTACACCAATAATAATCCCTTTTCTTCCCCATTGATCAAATTTTTTACCAATGATTTGTTCCGGCTTACCATATCCGAACAATTTCATAGCCGCTTCGTTCACTACCATGGCCTTGGTAGTGTCAGTTGGAAAATCTCTTGAAAATGCACGCCCTGCAAGCATCTTCATTTGGAATTGC
>PKYU01000325.1 GCA_003132765.1 Chitinophagaceae bacterium
AACAGGAAAATGCCGGCAATGCCGGTGTGCAATCACCCTCCGAAGTTTGGCGACATGCAGATGATCCCGAATGGGATTGGAAATCCACCACCAGCAGTGATGAAGCCATTGGCCACATGTTTGTTTTTGGCGCTATCGCCGAATTGGTTGATGTGCCGGACATAAAAAATAAAGCAATAGGACTAATGGATGCGCTAATGCAACACATCGTAGACCATGAGATGTACCTGGTTGACTGGAATGGGAAACCCACTACCTGGGGAAGATGGAACCCGGAATATGTGAATGCAAGGCCCAAAATAGTAGGTGACAGGAAGATTACTTCTTCCAATATTATTTCGATGCTGCAAACTGCTTATCATTTCACCCACAAAAAAATATACAAAGAAAAGGCATTGGAACTGCTGAATAAATACGGCTATTTGGAAAACCTTATGCGCCCCATGAAAGACATTGGCCATGCACCTGCCGATGCAGATGCATTGAGCAAGGATTTATCCGATAACTGGAACCACTCTGACGATGAAATGTATTTCCTGGTCAATTGGGGGCTTTACCGTTATGCATTGAACGACACGCTCAAAAATAAATTCAAAGCGGCCATCCTGGATCACTGGGAAATTGAACGGCCAGAAAAAGAGGGAGCCTGGGATATGTTTACTGCTATTGCCGGGGTAAAAGATTTCGATTTGAATGAAGCAGTTTGGTATTTGCAGAAATATCCGATGGACCTCATTACCTGGCAAGTAAAAAACAGCGACAGAAAAGATATTGAATTCATACCTAAAAATTTCCGCAGTCAAACGATCAAAGAAGTGCTGCCATCAGATGAATTGCCGATAAACAGGCATAATGCTAATCGGTTTGACCTGGANNTGGTGATATTTGGCTTTTGCCATACTGGATGGGACGGTACTTAAAAGTAATAAGTGCCGCGGAGAATTCACCACATCTAACCTCACCAATGAATGGTGAGGCGAAAATTAAATAACAGGAACCTGTTTCGCAGTATGCGAAATTTCTTTTGATAACATAAAGTTTTGCAATGACCAATCAAACCAAACGCCTCATTTCGCTGGATGCATTAAGAGGTTTTACCATTGCTGCAATGATTGTGGTGAACTATCCCGGCAGTGAAGACTCTGTTTATTTTACCCTTCGGCACACAGTTTGGAATGGCTTGTCTTTTACTGACCAGGTAGCGCCTTATTTTCTTTATTTCGTTGGTGCATCGATTGCCCTTGCCTATTCAAAAAGACTGGAAGCCGGAGTGCCCCGCTCTGACATGTATAAAAAGATATTCTTTCGTTCACTAAAGATTTATGCCGTGGGCATGTTCCTGAACCTGATGCCTCAGTTTGACTTTCATAATATCCGGTGGACCGGCACATTGCAAAGAATTGCCATTGTATTTTTTATATCAGCTATAATTTATCTCAACACCAACTGGAAACAACAGGCATGGATAGCCGCTATTTTACTTGTGTTGTATTGGCTGGCACTTACCTGCATACCAACTCCGGGCGTGGGAAAAGTAATGCTTGAGCCGGGGGTGAATATTGTGGCCTGGTTCGATACGAAATTTCTGCCGGGGAGAATGTGGCGTGGTACCTGGGACCCCGAAAGCATTTTGACAAATATCACTGCCGTGGTTAGCTGTATAACCGGTATGCTTGCCGGCCGTCTGATGCTGAGCAATAAGCCACCCGGCGAGAAGGTCAACTACCTGATGACAGCGGGTGTTTTCCTGGCAATTTCAGGTTATTTCTGGGGACTAGTATTTCCTGTAAATGAAAATCTATGGACCAGTTCTTTTGTGCTGGTGACCTCGGGCTTTGCGTCTTTATTATTTGGTGTATTTTATTTTTTGGTAGATATGAAAGGAAGAACCTGGGGAACCAGGCCCGGAATTATTTTTGGAGCCAATGCCATCACCATTTATTTTCTGGCTGATGTGTGGGCATTGTTTTTCTATGTGGCAAAATTTGGCGGAACATCGCTGAACGAAAAGTTTGTAAACGGCCTGACCAATGTGGGCGCAGACCCAAGGCTGGCAAGCCTTTTATATGCATTATTTTTTGTAGGGATTAATTTTATCCCGGGCTCGCTGTTATACAGGAAAAAAATATTTATCAAGCCATAATCTTACATGAAAGAATTTGAAATGAAAAGAAATATCGCCTGCCTGTTTTTAATTATTTGCAATATTCAAATATATGCGCAGCGAGCCATTTTGCCGGAAGCGAAGCACAGATTTATCGTCATTGCTCATCGTGGCGACCATGTGGAAGTTCCTGAGAACACACTTGCTGCATATGAAAACGCAATTAAAAATGGTGTTGATTATGTGGAGATTGATTTGCGTACCACTAAAGACAGCATACTCGTGATTATGCATGATGCCACTGTTAACAGGATGACAAATGGAAAAGGAAAGATCAGTGACCTTACTTATGCCGAAATGCGTAAACTGGAAGTGATAGACAAAAGGAAGGATTCAACGAAAACTTACCCGGTGCCCAACTTTGAAGAGGTGCTTCAGACCTGCAGGAACAAAAATTGTATTTATCTTGATTTTAAAGATGCGAGTGTTCAGCAGTCATATAATCTCATCAAAAAATATGGTATGGAAAAACAGGTAATCGTGTATATCAACGCACCATTTCAATACGACGAATGGAGAAAGCTGGTGCCATCAATGCCCGTAATGCTCAGCCTTCCGGATAGCGTTAAAAACGCAAATGCTTTAAAGACATTTCTTGCAAAATATCCGCTGGAATTATTAGATGGCGATTACAGTGATTATACAAAGGAAATAGTAAAGACCGCAACAGCAGCAGGCAAAGTTGTATGGCCGGATATACAAAGCCCTGATGAATACCGCAACTGGAATAAAGCGTTAGAACTTGGTTTTAAAGGATTACAAACCGACCATCCCAAAGCGCTTATTGAATATCTGAAAAAGAAAGGGCTGAGATAAGCAATTTGCCAGGAAATTACCTGGTTTATTAAAGCCTGGCGTAAATTCAATGGCTCCTAATTTGAGCCATCAATTCTGTGGCTTTTCGCTGCGTGCAATGGCGTGCACCGCAACGCGAATCAATTCAGATGCCTGTTCACCTATTATATGCGCCCCAAGTAATCTTTTATCTTCAGGGGCGAAGATTAATTTAATCATCCTTTTTATATATCCCCGGTAATTTGTCCATGTGCACTGTCTTAGTACTGGGAATTAATAGGGATATTCCCAAAAGCATGCAAATAGCAGCAGCAAATAATAATTCATTGATGTAAGGAACCTTAATATAGTTCATGTAAGAAAACCCCTGGATCATTAAAAAGACTTCATTCAAAATAATACCTACTACAAAAATTATGATACCGGTATTCCCTGTTTTAGTGTTAATAATAAATTGGTTCAATTTGCAATATCCAATAATAAAAAGCGAAATGACTCCCAGAAACATTAAATGCAGATAGCCGATTACAACAGGCCTGAAACCAAATGCAAGGGTACTTAAAAAAGGAATCGTGGATCCCATTTGCAGCAATAATTTAATAGATAAGGATATCGCTGATAAAATAAACAACCATCTTGTNNATTAAATGATTCTGGTTTGTTTATTATGAATGTTTTCAACAATAATATCCAGCCGGTTAAATCCGCAGCAGCAGCCATTACTACCAGTATGTACATCCAGGTTGGAATAAGAAGCCACAAGGCTGACAAGAAATAAGCGGGTATGCAGGCAAGTGCAAATAACAAAAAAATCTTTTTTTGTAACGAAAAAGAAATTCCGGATTTAATTTGTTCTGTCAATAAACCCATGCAGGCACAGAAGAACCAACCGTTGTATTGAAAATGCAGTGGNNAAAAAACTCCGAAGGAGGATATCACGCTGAAAACTAATGCAGCTTTAAACCAGTATATGCTTATAATTTTGCCTTTTATTTTATTTAGATCAATCCAAAAAAAGATTGCAAAGAGATAGGATACAATTACAGTTAAAAATGTGAACAAGGTTGAAATATCTCCATATCCTTTCCAAATTAAAGAAACTAATAATCCATAATNNAAGCAGATGTTAGGTTGGCAATTAAAAGCCATTGATATTTTCTTAAAGTGGCCTTGTCTAAATAAATGTATAAAAAGGCCCACATTAATGCCATTAATACCTGGGTTACCCATCCCGAAAATGCAAAGTGAGAATGTGCCTGCAGGAAATTATTCTGATCAACGAAGGGAAGGTAATATGCGATTTTATAACGCATGATAACACCTAATAATGCAACTATTAGTAGGTTAAGAAATGCAATTCTGATCCATTTTATAATTCTTATATCCTTTTCTGGTACAAGCATGTATTTATTGTATTTTCTTTCAATAAGACGAAATATATTGCATTCTTTCTTTTCAAATTGATGATTTTTAATCTTTGGCATCCCAACTTTATTAAGGAAGGGAACGAATAATTAATTCGCTTTTCCCTATTGGAATAATATCAATATTTATCTTATGTACCCATTTCAGGAAATAAATCGTTAAAACAACAAAAAGGTTAGCAGAAATAAAATAAACTTAATCTGGTTAAGGCTTTAGAATTGAAAATATTTATGGGAACATTATTATTAAAATAATTATTTAGCACCGTCATTTTTACGCATGAACTCAAGGATCTGCCTTGCTTGATTATCCTGAAGATTTTGATTGGGCATACGTACTAAACAAATTTCGAGAAGTTCCTTGGCCCTGGGATCCTTTTTCAACATTTCATCAGTATTGGTAATGAAGTTCATAATCCATTCTGGCTTATGCCTTGTAGTAACACCTTTCCATCCCGGTCCCACTAATTTCTCGTCCGTAAGTTTGTGACATGCTGCACATTTAGCTCCATAAATTGTTTCACCTCCTGTAGCCATACCTTCATCTANNCCGACGCCGCGACTCGAATCGTATGAAACGGCACCGCCCGATGTGCTGGTATTTTTTTCATTAAGCGTGTCCGAGATGGAAGTTGTGCCCGTTTTCGAAGACTCATTCGGGCCGCCACTATTGCAGGCATACATAATAACAGGAAGTATCCCCAATAAAATTATTCTTTTCATGTGTTTAAATTTTGTTTCTTATTGAAAATAAATATTTTAGAATTAATCATGCCTCATCCTTAATCTATAACCATCAGGTTCTTTATTGTTGCAAAAACGCTACGATTTTATCTCTTTCTGTATCAGTTAATAAAGCCCTTGACTGCATATGCATTCCAACGGTTTTCCATTNNAAGGCGAAGGGGTATTATGACACCTTTGACAATTTTCTGCCCATAATTGGGCTCCTGATTTCATGGCAATTTTTTGACTGCTCGCACAGCCGATAAAGGTTACTATGATAGAAACAGCCATTGCAAAGAAAACCACAAAGGTTATTTTTTTTAATTGAAAATTTTTCATGGCTAAATTTTATAATTGAATAGAAAATTGAAGGTATAAGGAATTATTATTTGTAATAGATCCCGGGTTTCCGCCCAGTGACTGACCGATCGTGCTTGTACTTTTAATAGATTCATAAGTAAAATGAACCACCGTCCTCCAGCTTATCCAATAATTAAGGCCAACTGCAAAGGAATTATCTTTCATACCAATTAAAGAATTAGTGGGAGTTGTATAATTACCATATCGGGCTGCTAACTCCAGATTTTTTACAAAATTATTAGAAGACTTAACAGGCCTTACTGCCGCCATAACATAACCTGTAGTTGTATGATTTGTAAAACTATAATTACTTCCGTCAGCCGGATTGATGTAATCTTTTTGGTTAATATCGATCACATCATACTGTCCTTTCATATTTAGTTGTACCATACCAACATTTTCAATAAGGTTAATATCGGCCGCATACATACTGGACCTCGCCTTTTCAAAGGGAGTTCCCGGGTCACCTAATTTCCCGGTCATTCCTGAAATGCCCAGTTCAAGAGAAGAGTTACGAAATGGCAGCCATCCTATTCTTCCACAAATGTTTTTGTTGTTATTAGTTGGCGCTATTCCTGCATTTTGAATAGTACCATCCGGGTTAAGTTGCATACCGTTAGCGATCGCAAAATCATAATTCCACTTCATGGTACCAGCCTGAAATCCGCCTTCTGCTTCAATACCATAATCTGATAAAGGTGGCAAATCAGCAACACCCTCAGGATCTGTTGCTAATTTATTTATCCATCCTGCTCCTAACCTCTTGCTATATGTCCCAAAAGGCAACACAAGATAACCAGCCCGCAAAATAAGACCTGGCGCAGCATAATAAGAAACATCGGCCCAGTTTACACCAAGTTGATCACCTGCAAATGAGGGTTCAAACTCCATAAGGAATTTAGTTCCATGACGCCAGAGCAACATCGGGCTGAATTCATAATTGTCCCCATCAACTATACTGTTTGATTTTGTAATTACGCCATCCGTTTTTGAACGATGACTGGCAAAACCAAAAGTCGTAAGACCGACAATCATTACATGATCTTCTCCTGGTTTCTGGTCATGAACCTGGGTTTCCAATGCGTTTATTCTATCTAATAAAGAAGAATCAACGACAACCTGCTGAGCTTTCAATTTTGTTGCAAGCATACTAACTGTTATAAGGGATAGTAGTAAGAGGAATTTTCTTTTCATAAGAATTTATTTTTTATTTTTTGGCAAGAGTGCGTATATAGTTAACCAGTTCCCAACGTTGATTTTCATTGNNGCAGACATCATCCAAAACAATGATCCGTCTGACTGGGACTGCACCTTTTGAGAAGTGTGATCCGCAGGTTTTACCTGCAGGCCTGGCGCTGCTATACCATCTCCTTTACCTTTCTCTCCATGGCAGGGCGAACAATAGGATGTGTAAAGAACTTTGGCATATTTTAAGGTTTCAGTATTCCCTGCTAATGGATTTTTAATATCCGCAGCGTTGGAAGGCGCAACCCAGGGAGCCTTCGACTGAGCTGAGGCAATTAATGTAGTAAATATTAGTAATGTTAGAATTGAAATGAAGCGAGATTGTTTTAAGATAAATGGCATATAAAGAAAATTTTTATTAACATTAAGATTTATTAGCGAAAATATATTTGAGTTAAGAGCCTTAATATGATTAAAATCATTTTTAGTTATGATTAAATGACTATAAAAATAAAAATGACAATTGAATGACATAAATGATTATATGAATATATTTGCACAGATGATTTCTCGCAATAAGTATTAAATAACCAATCAGCCAAAATCATTTTATAAAAGAAGAAAATTCTTACAAATTTCGCAACGTGACAGTATTGATTTAAATATGATCAACATTATTATTCCTGTTATTTTTCTATTTCATTACCCTGTATTTTCCAAAGGGAATTTTGAATACGAATCGAAAACTATTTGTTTCTGAAGACTTCATATGAGTATCAACACCAAAAACAAGGTTCTCTGAAGGTAACCTTTTTAAGGTACCAAACAGCCTGTCCCATATACTTAATACATCACCG
>PKYU01000206.1 GCA_003132765.1 Chitinophagaceae bacterium
AAATACAGGTCAATTACATCCCCGGTCGCACGATTCATCCCAAGATAGGCGCTGTCCTCATCCTGGGCATAGTAAATACTCTCGGCCTGGGAACCTCTTACACGCATGTAATCAAATGCCCCATTTACAAAATAACCATTAATCGTTTTTCCGGTGATCTGGTTAAAAAATCCCTGGGTAGTTTTATTAACAATTATCCCCTTATCAAATGCGTAGAGTCTTTCCGCCTTCTTATTTTTTGTATATAAAAAAATCGTGTCCCCGGTTACCTGAGTCCGTCCGCTCCAGATCACAGGATCATAATAAAGCCTGAATACAGAATCTTTTGCTGAAAAATAAAGGCTGTCGCAAACGCTTTGCAAAGAATCACTAAATATCCTGACATGATGAAATGCCACAAAATACCTTGACGTATCTGGTTTATTTAAGCTGTCGTTTTGGTTTATTTTCATTGAATCTGAGAGGCCGCTTTGAATTTTCCTTGTGATAAGTTTAAGTGAGTCATTTAAAACAGAATCTTTCCCCAATCTCATCCCAGCCCCTGAATCAAACTTCGGTAATCTTTCTCTTTCTACTTTTATTTTTGGCAAAGGTTGGGGATTGGTATGATTTCTTACAGAGTCAATAATTATCGAATCAGCTGTAGGAGTCATTGCTTCCTCAGCCTTGACGGGAGGCAAATTCCTGATCCTTTTTTTTTCATTTGATAATGCATTGTTAGGTGCATTCAGAGAATCTATCAAATGCGCCTGGTAATAGGATGAGTCCTGTTCATTTTTCAGGGGACGGCTGCTTATGATTTTAAAAGGAATTTCTTTTTTTGAAGTATCGGGATGAATATTTTCATTTAACCTTTCCTGGAAGCTTGAATCTTTTTTTAATATGTTGCCTTCCTCTTTCGTGGCCCTGGCAAAGCCTGAATAAATAGTATCTGAGGATATATAAATGCTGTCCTTTTGCTGTTTGATAATAAGTACAGGTTTCCTGGTGGCAAGAAATGAATTGCTTTTATTATTCAAAAAAATCTGGTTCGCCAGAACGATAAAACCATTTGCAGAATCTTTCACCAAAGCGTTACCTTCCAGTTGTGCATTTCCTGTTTTATTATCAAGTGCCATATTATTAGCGATATACACCCTGTTATTTGAATCTATCACTGTTGTCCTGCTGGTAAACAACGCATTCCCGCTATTCATATCATAGGTCCCTTTTGTGCTATAGATATCGGCATCTTTGCTCTTAATATGAGTATTAGTATAAAAGTCTGATGATTCTGTATTCATATTATACAGGAGTGAATCTGTAGTCATTTGCTTTTTTGGCTGAATAACCACCACTCCATTTTTAAAGAAAATATCTTTTGTATCAGCATAATAGGTACCGCATTTACTTGTAATGGTCGTTTTTCCATTTATTACTTTGCCGCCATTATAATAATTCCCGATTTTTGTACCAAGGTTATAATCAAGTTCCTGCGTAAATAGAGTCCCTTTTTTGTCATTGAGCCTGACATCTTTTTTTAAATAGGCAATTTTTTCTGTGCCTACATATTTCAAATATTGGGCATAGGTCTGCAAACTGTCTTCCTGGTTTATATGAACATTTCCAAAAGCCTCTGCGACATGAGTTGTTGGATTGATCACGACACTATCGCCTGTGAATATCGTATTGCCCTGTTTAATGATTGCACCACCGGCTATAGTTTGTAAAGTGGTCATTGAATCAATGTAAATACTGCGCATACTTGGCCCGCGAATAATCTCAAATTCCCTTATTGTATCAGCAGTTGGAGGGAGCGGTAAAGTATCCGAATGAGGCACAACCTGGCCAAAAATATGGGTACCTGCGTGTAGAAAAAAAAAGAAAAAAAGAAACTTAAAAGAAGCAATCAAACCTTTCATTTAGCCACTTTTAGAGTATCATCTATCAATGGGGCGGATATGTAATTTCCTCTATCCCTTTTGCCGAAAACAGAAAAATTTACATACCTCTTTGGGTGAACTCTAATGTCATCAAGGAGTATGTTGATTTTATTGGTGGTTGATTCAAGATTTTTATACAGTTGCTTATCATTTATCAATAGACCCAGGGAACCATTTTTACTGTTGATTTTTTGTGTACTTTCTTTAAAATTTTCAACGGCTGAATGCAGTGTATCCAGCGTTTTTTTCAAATCCAATTCAGCAAATTTTGCCGAGGCCTTTTGTGTATTTTCAAGAATAACGTTAAGCTTTTCATTATTTGATTTCAGGTTAGTTGTAATTGAATCGAGATTATTCAGTGAACCTGTCACCGCACCCCCCTGTGCATTGAGCAACTGTTGCAGAGACGCAGAAGAAATAGCCAGGGAGGCCGTAGTAACATTTAAATTGGCAAACATTCCCCTGATATTCTTTTTGGTATCTGCGTCAAAAACTCCTGTAATGGTATGTAGCGCAGAATCCAAAGATATTACGGCTGTCTTCACCTCATATAATACAGGATTGATCAATTTCAACGCTTCATCGAACGCACCACTGCTCATAGTGGTAAGCAATGTATCGCCCTTTTTTAAATACGTAGTCCCATTACCCAACCGTATTTCCAGGGAAGGGCTCCCAAGCAGATTGGGATTAACAACACCGAGGGAATTTGAGGGAATATCTATGTCTTTTGAAAGAGAAATTGTTACAATAATTCTCTTCATATCCCTTCCACCATCAAGATTTTCGACTCTGCCTACTTGAAGACCATTTATGATTACGGGATTAGATTTCGAAAGTCCCAAAACATCTTTATAAACTGCATAAATTAATCGCTCTTTTTTAAATACTTTTTTCCCTTTTAGATAATTAAAACCAAATATCAGCAACAATATTCCTACTATTGCCATCATCCCTATCTTAGTTTCGTTACTGATTTTCATACTTGTTTTTTGTTTATAAAGGATCATCAATCATGTGAGATTCCTTTCTGATTTTCTGGAATACCGGACCATTACTCTTGCGAAAATAATAAAACTTTAACGGCGGAATGCCTATTAAGAGATTTGAAAAATGAGAAAACTTTAAAAAGTCAGTTTGAATCCAGAAATAGTTCCTATGAGATCCTGTTGTCAGGAAAAAAAGGCTGTGAAAGTTTTATTTTTTAAAACCCGAAGTATTGATGCCTAAATTAGAAACCGGAGTCTCAACCTGGGATTTGTATTTAACCAAAGCACGTGCTATGCTTTCTGCAATTTGTAGCTGACCTTTTTCACTATTCAGATAGCGTTCATCATCGTAATTCTCCACGAACCCCGTTTCAACCAAAACTGCAGGCATTTGTGTTGCCTGGAGCACCCATATTCCTTTTTGGCGCTGGTGAACTCCAAGATCGAAACGGCCCATGCTATCAATATCTGCCTGTATTGTCGAAGCAAGNNATCACTTTTTTCCATCGCTCTTATTTTGTCATCGGTCTTGTGTGCCGCAAATATCCAGGAACTGGTTCCTTTCCTTTCAGTAGGTATTTTGAAATATTCCCTTACAGGAACAACACGGGTGTGCGGTGTCAGAATTTTTTTTCTTTTTTTTCCTTTACCG
>PKYU01000165.1 GCA_003132765.1 Chitinophagaceae bacterium
TTTGTTTTTGCTTTTGCTGGAAGTATACTGGTGCTGGCAACTACCGAACCCCTTGTGAGTGCGCTTAGCCACACCTCCTTAGGAGTAAACCTGCAAAGAGGCTGGCAATATTCTATCATCATTTATGGTATTATTGCTGCCATTTTATTTTATTTTACATTTGCCTGGACCCTGGAAAGAGTGAAGCCCCCAAAAGAACAGGTAACTTCCCTAAAGGCAGACCTTCTAAACTTGGCCCGCAACAAACCCTGGTTCATTCTTTTGGGCGCAGGAGNNTAATATTTAATTCTTTAAGAGACGGTTCTACCATTTATTATTTTAAATATTATTTCCGCAGCCAGGAGGCTTTTCAACTTCCGCTGCTTGATATAGCAATTAATTACAGCACGCTTTATTTGGTATTAGGGCAGGCTGCCAATATTATTGGAGTTGTTTTGGCAAAACCTGTTTCAGATAAGATCGGTAAGAAAAATACTTTCCTGTATGCCATGGTGATAGCCTGTTTATTAAGTTGCATTTTCTATTTATTCACTGAAAATAATATTTTCCTCATCTTTTTATTTCAGTTTTTAATAAGCATTTGTGCAGGAAGTGTTTTCCCCCTATTGTGGTCTATGTATGCAGATATAGCGGATTATTCTGAATGGCAAACAGGCCGCAGAGCTACGGGCTTGATATTTTCTTCCTCATCCATGTCACAAAAACTGGGCTGGACATTAGGCGGGGCCATTACCGGTTGGCTGCTGGCCTTTTGGGGGTTTGAAGCCAATACAGTTCAAACTNNAGTGGCTCAAACAGGTATCCGGATGATGCTCAGCTTTATTCCGGCTATTGGAGCCTTTCTTTCGGGGTTATTCATCATTTTTTACAAGCTAAGTGATGCGTTTATGCTTACAGTTAGTAATGATTTGGAGGAACGAAGAAAAAAAGAAGGAGCATAAAATCAAGTAATGGATATGAGGCATATTGATACAAACATGAGGATAATTATATAATGTTTAAATAGGTAAAACTTTTTTCTTCATGTTCAAAATAATAAACAATGGATTACGATTTTGAAAAAAGGCTGCAACAATTGCAGCAGGCAAATGATAATTTGGTTTCGAGGAAAAACAGGAAGCTGGAATCCGGTAATGGAATCTTTAACAGGTACGAATACCCTGTGCTTACTGCTGCGCATACACCCGTTGAATGGCTGTTTGATTTGGATCCCGTTTCCAATCCTTTCCTGATGGAGCGGTTTGGGATAAATGCAGTTTTTAATAGTGGTGCTATAAAATTTAATAATAAATATATACTGGTGCCAAGGGTGGAAGGCTCTGATAGAAAATCTTTTTTTGCCATAGCAGAAAGTGACAACGGTATTGATAACTTCAGATTTTGGGAATACCCCATTAATATGCCTTCAATAGAAGGGGAGACAAATATTTACGATATGCGGTTGATACAACATGAAGATGGCTGGATCTATGGATTGTTCTGTACTGAAAGACGTGACCCAAATGTACCTGAGGCAGATCAATCAGCTGCGATTGCTCAATGTGGTCGCGCCAGGACCAAAGACCTGCTGAAATGGGAACGCCTGCCTGATTTAGTTACTCCCTCCCCACACCAAAGGAATGTGGTATTGCACCCGGAGTTTGTTGATAATAAATATGCTCTTTATACCCGGCCGCAGGATAGTTTTATAAATGCAGGTGAAGGTGGTGGAATCGGTTTCGGGATTTGTGATGATATTCAACATGCAGTGATAAAAAAAGAAATAATTATTGACAAAAGAATATATCATACCGTATATGAAGCTAAGAATGGTTTGGGGCCTTCCCCAATTAAAACTGAAAAGGGATGGTTGCACCTGGCCCACGGTGNNATCCGTTACGTTTTGTATATGTTTATGACCGACCTTAATGATATTACCCGAGTGATTTATAAACCGGCAGGCTATTTTTTAGCGCCTGAGGGCGAAGAAAGAATTGGAGATGTATCCAATGTTGTTTTCTCAAATGGATGGATAGCGGATGAAGATGGTACTGTTTATATATATTATGCTTCATCAGACGTAAGAACGCATGTGGCAATAAGCACTATTGATCAATTACTGGATTATGTGATGCGTACCCCGGCTGATGAGTTTTCATCGCATGCTTCCGTAAAAAACCTGGTCTCAATTATAAATAATAATACTGCAGTGAAAATACATAACGACAAACTAGCTACTCAAACCAAGTGAGTTGGTAAATGGTTAGTCTAAAAATTAAAAAGAAATGATATCAAATTGATACAACTGCAACAATATAAAAAAGAATTGCAGATGGAATTAGCTTCCATCTTAAACTTCTGGGAAAGGAATACGATTGACAAAGAGAATGGTGGATTTTATGGTAAGCTGGATAACCAAAATAAGGTGTATCATGATGCACCAAAAGGATCTGTTTTAAACAGCAGGATATTATGGGCCTTTTCTGCTGCGTATAACCTTACAGGTAATAAAGATTACCTGCATACTGCAGAAAGAGCTTTTCAATTTATTCAGGATCATTTTATTGATAAAAAAAACGGTGGGGTTTACTGGAGCGTAGATTATAAAGGCAATCCTTTGGATACCAAAAAACAGATCTATGCATTATCCTTTGCTATTTATGGCTTAAGTGAATTTTATAAATCATGCAATAATCATAAGGTGTTGGAAATGGCAGTTGATTTGTATGAATGCATTATAAAATATAGCCTTGATACGACTTATGGCGGATACATCGAAGCTTTAACGGAGAACTGGCAGGAAATAAAAGATTTGAGGCTTAGTAAAAAGGATGCCAATGAAAAGAAATCGATGAATACGCATTTGCATGTATTGGAAGGTTTTGCAAATTTATACATGGTATGGACTAACGAAACTTTGAAGAAAAGAATTAATGAACTCATTACTATTTTCCAGGAACATATTATCGGCAAAAGATCCAATCACCTGGTTTTATTTTTTAACGAAAAGTGGAATGTAAAGTCGAATATTATTTCTTACGGCCATGATATTGAAGCTGCCTGGCTAGTACAGGATGCTGCAGAAATAATAAAAGCCGAAGAATTAATCAAACAAATAAAAACAAGATCAGTTGAAATTGCTGAAGCAGCTGCCGAAGGCCTTGATAAAGATGGTGGTTTGTGGTATGAATATGATCTTGATACAAAACAACTTGTAAAAGAAAAACATTGGTGGCCGCAGGCAGAAAGTATGATAGGGTATTTTAATGCATTCCAAATAACAGGTAATGAACACTACCTGGAAAAATCATGGAAGAGCTGGATTTTTATTAAGAAGCATATTCTTGATAAGAAAAATGGCGATTGGTTTTGGGGAGTAAAAGAAGACTATGCCTTGATGAAAGAAGATAAAGTGGGTATCTGGAAATGTCCTTACCACAATAGCAGGGCCTGCATCGAATTAATTAAGCGAATCCAACAATCTGAATCAACCAACTATAAAAAAAACTAAAAGAATACCTCAAAAATTTAGTACATTTAAAGGTATTTTTATTCTAAAATTCTAAAATAATATTTTATGACTACCAGGCGTTCTTTCCTCAAGGCAACATCTGTTCTTTCCGCAAGTTTTCTTATTGCTCCCCCTGATTTTAAAGATACCAAACCTACCATCGGTTTGCAATTATATACCGTAAGAGATGCTATGGCAGCGGATCCGCTGGGAACGTTGGCAAAAGTAGCGGCAGTAGGATACAATTCTGTTGAAGGAGCTACGTATACAGGTTCTGAAAAATTCTATGGGATGATTCCCGGTGAATTTAAAAAGGTTTTGAAGAAAAACGGATTGATGATACAAAGCAGCCACTACAGGCTGGGTGAGGATAAGGAAAAAGGGGGAATTGTAAAAGGCACTATACTCCATGACTGGGACAGGGCGGTGGATGATGCGACAGAAGCAGGTATTAAATATCTGGTATGTGCTTATTTATCTGAAACCGAGAGAGGCGATCTCGACCATTATAAAAAAATAGTGGAAGACTTAAATAAAGCAGGAGAAAGATGCAAAAAATCTGGTATTCAATTATGCTATCATAATCATGATTTTGAATTTAAATTTTCCCTGAATGGAAAGCTTGTGTATGACATCATCCTCGACAATACCGATCCCAAACTGGTTATTCAGCAAATGGACATCGGCAATATGTATGGCGCCGGTGGAAGAGCCCTGGAGATTTTGAAAAAACATCCCGGCAGATTCAAAAGCATGCACGTAAAAGATGAAATTAAATCCACTACCGGTGCCGAAATGAATGATAAATATGTGAGTACCATTTTAGGAAAAGGGATTTTACCGGTTCATGAAATTGTAAACCAGTTTAAGGAAAAGGGTGGAACTACAGAATTCATCATAGAGCAGGAATCTTATCAGGGCATACAACCGGTAGACTGCGCCAAAGAAGATCTGAAGGTGATGAAGAGTTGGGGATTTTGATTGGGTTTACTTTATAGAATTAATCTTTCTTTGCTATTACGATCTGTCTAAGCCGGGAGATATGGTTTGGCAATAGAATTAATATCTTACGGCAAAAACTTTATTATTACGTTCATAAAACAATTTTAAATAAGTCCAATATAATATCATTAAGATTGTTGCTATTGGCAAATAATATACTTTTTGAAGAAAACCGGTTACTAAAAAAAGAGAATCTATAATCAGTCCCCAAAAGATTGCAAAACTGAAATTCATTTTCATTTTGAATCCTAACTGACCACTATAATAGTAGCCAATTTTCATTACATAATCAATTCCGAGTTGGGTACTTTTTTCTCTATCTATATGATAATTATTTTCTTCCATTAGCCTGAAGTAATTAATTAATAATTTTTCAACCTCATCTTTATAGAAGTTTAATTTTTTAAAGTAGGTTAAAAACTTTTGAATAGAGTTTAAACTAAATAAACTTTGTTGTTCCTTCTCCAAACTCACTTTCAATTCGTCTAATTTTTCTTGCAATTTTATCATTCTTCCTTTAGTTGGTCCTTCTCTTAAAAATAAGAAAAATCCGAACACCAAAAAGAACCGCTCTTGTTGCTTTTGTTAGTATTTCTCCCCCACTTATAATTTTTGACCATCAATAATCTTCCCCAAACCTCCTTTAAATGTATTTAGAAAGTCACTCTTGCCTTCAGGGCTATTGAACACTTTTCTCAAAGCTGTCTTTTGTTCCGAGGTTAAAGTGGCCATAACGTTCCAAAGCAATTTTGTTACCTGCTGATAGGCATGGTTCAGTTTTTTCCCGGCCTTCCTGTCAAGCCGCCGTTGTATGCAGGCACTGGGTTTATCACTAAGCCAGTTTTGAACATAGGATTTAAGCGGTGAAAGCATATCATTAAGCATGGGCTTTAAGGAAGCCACAGTTGAATCTTTCATGG
>PKYU01000260.1:0-2857 GCA_003132765.1 Chitinophagaceae bacterium
GTCTTCATGCAAATGATGAAACAAAATGAAGGCCGAATTTTTATCATTGGTTCAAAGCCGGGGCTTTCTGAAAGAGACGGAAAAAGAATGGTCGCTTATTCCCTGGCAAAATCCCTTATTTTTCGTCTTGCGGAATTAATGAATGAGGAAGCAAAAGGAAAAAACGTTGTAACGAGTGTGGTGGTTCCCAGTACCATTGATACGGCACCAAACCGGAAGTCAATGCCGGATGTNNCACTCAAGAAGCCTCTGTTTTAAGAGAATCCGTTTTGAAGGTTTACAATAATTCTTGAATTGAAAGGTTTGGCTAAAGTAATTATTTTCCTATTATACTTTTGTAGTGTGAATACTTTCAGAAATCTTCTTTGGAAAAATAGCTTCTGGTGTTAATTTAGATTTTCAGGACGAGACAAAGGAAAAATAAACCCCCTGTTTCACCAGGGGGCTTTTGGTTAGTAAAATCAAATTTATGATTTCAGTTATATAACGAAGCAGGATAGCATTTATTATCAATTTTGATCAATTTTTTTATATAATTTTTTTTCTAAACCTAGCATTTATTCTTTCTCTATTTGCTATTAATAACTACCTTGCTTTCACCTGATTATTTAAACTACGATGTATGAAAAAGATTGCTTTTTTCTTCCTTGCCTTGATTGGCATTATTGCTTTAGGTAACACAGATTCAGTAATTCCAAAACCTGATGGGGATTTCCAATCAAAAGAAAAAATGTCCAACGATAAAACTGATGTGACATCTAACTGGAAAATAGGTGTTCAGATGTGGACCTTCAGGATGTTCACTTTTGCGCAGGCGCTTGACAAAGTAGATAGTTGCGGTGTAAAATATATAGAAGCTTTCTGGGGGCAAAAACTTGGCGATGGCATGGAAGGAAGTTTTGGAGCTTCTATGTCTGAAGAAAACAGAATCAAATTGAAAAAATTATTAAAGGAAAAAGGGATCAGCATAGTTGCCATGGGTGTAATTATACCAAGAACAAGGGAAGAATGGAAAAAAGCATTTGACCTTGCCAAAGAATTCGGAATGAGTTATATAACTGCAGAACCACTCAAGAACCAGTGGGATATGATAGACAGTGTGGCCGGCGCTTATGGAATTAAAGTCNNCATGATCATCCCAAACCAAATGTTTACTGGAGCCCCGACTCTGTACTTGCCGCCATCAAGGGGCACTCAAATATCGGCTCTTGTGCTGATGTCGGCCATTGGGCAAGAAATGGCATCAACCCGGCAGAGGCTCTGAAAAAACTTGCCGGTCATATATACGGAGTTCATTTAAAAGACATCAAAAAATTTGGNNAATAGATTTCCCGCCAATATTCCGGGAACTGAAACGTCAGCATTTCAGCGGAATGTTTTCCATCGAGCATGAATCCAACTGGTATCATAGCGTACCTGATGTAATTGAAACTGTAAAATTTTATGACGAGCAGGTGGCGAAGCTGAATCAATAAATTGTCTGTGAAAAAAAATATTATGCGCTGCAGATTTTTTTTTAATTCCAGGTTATTGAATATAATTCTAATAGTAATTCCTATTTTTTTATTTAATGAATCCCACGCTCAGGGCTTTTTAAAAGCTGATGGAAAAAGAATTGTAAATGCAAAAGGAGAGAATGTTATTTTGAGAGGAGAGGGATTTGGAGGATGGATGTTGCAGGAAGGTTATATGCTGGGTATTTACAAAAATTCGCAACAACACAATATAAGAGCAGCTATTGAAAAGTTAACCGGCCCTGAAAAAACCGTTGCTTTTTATGATGCATGGTTACATAACTTTATTCAAAAGATTGATGTTGATTCTATGCATGCATGGGGGTTTAACTCAATTCGGCTGCCTATGCATTATAATCTTTTCACATTGCCCGTGGAGAAAGAGCCGGTACCAGGGCAAAATACCTGGCTTGATAAAGGTTTTGCAATAACTGATAGTTTATTGGCGTGGTGCAAAGTAAATCATATATACCTGATTCTTGATCTGCATGCTGCGCCAGGTGGCCAGGGTAATGATGTGAATATTTCTGACCGGGATGACAGTAAGCCTGCGCTGTGGCAAAGCGAAGCTAACCAGGAAAAAACCATTGCACTATGGAAAAAACTGGCTGAGCGTTATAAAGGTGAGCCTTGGATTGGCGGATATGATATTCTGAATGAACCCAACTGGGGATTTACAGATTCTGTAAATGACCGAAATGAATTGCAAGAAAAGATAAACTCTCCGCTGAAAAAATTGATGCAGGAAATAACTGCCGAAATCAGGGAAGTGGACAAAAATCACCTGATCATAATTGAAGGAAATGGCTGGGGAAATAATTACAATGGCATTTTGCCGACATGGGATCCCAACATGGTGTTGAGTTTTCATAAATACTGGAACTATAACCGGAAGCAGCAAATTCAACAAATACTTGATACAAGAAATAAATATAACGTTCCGGTGTGGCTGGGTGAAACCGGCGAAAATTCCAATGTTTGGTTCACGGAAGCCATACAGCTACTGGAAGAAAACAATATAGGCTGGTCCATGTGGCCCTTTAAAAAAATGGGTGCCAACAATCCGTTAGAGATAAAATCAAATCCGGATTATAATTCGGTCAAAAATTTTTTGAACGGGCATGGACCTGCTCCATCTGCAAATTCCGCGACTAAAGGCCTTATGGAACTGGCTAAAGATGCAAAGCTGGAAAATAATATTTTTCACAAAGATGTAATTGATGCATTGTTCCGGCAGCCATTTTCTGAAACGGCAATCCCTTTTCAATCATATAAACTCAAAGAAAACCTTACCATAAACGCAGTGGATTATGATTTGGGTAGAAATGGCGTTGCTTATTATG
>PKYU01000260.1:2864-15148 GCA_003132765.1 Chitinophagaceae bacterium
AGTGGATGCAATACACTATTCATTTGCTGAAAGATGGCAATTATAAAATGATCCTTTCTTATATGCCGGGGAAGGATGAGGGCAAACTATCGGTAAAATCTAACGGTAAAACTTTAGCACCTAATGTAACCATTCCTGCTGCAGGTGACAATCATGGTTGGCGTAAAATTGAATTAAAGAATATTCACCTTGATAGTGGTACCAACAGGATCCGGATTTACGTCCTGAAAGGAGGGTTTAAATTGGAAAGTATTCAATTTTTAAGGTAATCATAACGACTTAATTTGCAGGCAAAATTTGTGATCCCCGATTATTTTCATAAATTTATTGACCACCTGGAGCCATTATTTTTTCACATGTAAAACTTAGCATTATGTTTATCGTAAGAGATATTTTCCATCTCAAATTCGGACACTTCAGAGAAGCGAAAGCTTTATTTGATGAGGCAAAAAAGAAAAATATGTTTATGAATTTGCGGGGACTGAGATTACTTTCGGATTTTACCGGGCATTCTTACCGCCTGATTATGGAGGAGAATTTTCCTACGCTCGCCGATTTTGAAAAGTCTTTAAGCAGCACAATGCATGCAGAAGAATGGCAAGCCTGGTATGAGAAATTTAAGCCGCTCGTGGAAAGCTCTCACCGGGAAATATTGAAGCTGGTTATGTAACTTTCTTTTCTTTTATTGCTTCCTTTTTATTCTCATTTAAATATTCCTTTCCCAAAGGAAGAGGATAACTTTTACTAATTTTTTAACTGGTGGAAAAAATAACCAAGACAGCATTTTCCTCAAAACGCTGCCTCTAAATTTTCGATGGGAGGCGCTTCTTTGATTCAAAAAAGAGTATATAATATTATATTTACTCTTATGAATCGATTCCTTTTTTACGTATTGATAGCCTGCTTCTTTATAACCAAAGCTTTTNNTCACAGAGAGCGAATCGGTATTTAACCCCACAAAATTTGATGCCCGGCAATGGATCAAAGCGCTAAAAGAAGCCGGATTCAAAATGGCCATTCTTACCGCAAAACATCATGACGGCTTTTGCCTCTGGCCTTCAGCCTATACGGAACATTCGGTAAAAAACAGTCCGTGGAAAAGTGGTAAAGGTGATGTACTAAAAGAAGTTTCAGATGCCTGCAGGGAATTTGGACTAAAATTCGGCGTTTACCTTTCTCCGTGGGACAGGCATGAGGCTTCTTACGGAACGCCAGCCTATAATACCTATTATAAGAATCAGCTGAGGGAATTGCTGACCAATTACGGAACAATATCCGAAGTTTGGTTTGACGGAGCCAAAGGGGAGAACGCTAAAGATATGGAGTATGATTTCAGAGGTTATTGGGCTTTGGTAAGGCAGTTACAACCTGGGGCGGTCATTTTTTCTGATGCTGGTCCTGATGTAAGGTGGGTAGGAAATGAAAAAGGTAATGCCGGGCAAACGTGTTGGTCAACCATTGATACTGCCGGGATGGCGCCGGGTAAGGCAGATCCTTCATATTTGAATATGGGCGATCCAAATGGCAAATTCTGGATACCCGCAGAAACGGATGTATCTATAAGGCCGGGATGGTTTTATCATCCTGCAGAAAATGAAAAAGTGAAATCTCCGGGCGAACTGGTGAATTTGTATTATGAATCTGTAGGTCATAATAGTTTGTTATTGCTGAATATACCGCCGAACAGGGAGGGATTACTTTCTGAGCCCGATGTCTCCAGCATTAAAGAATTCAGGAAAATACTCAATGAAACATTCTCTCTTAATTATGCTGCCGGGAAAATTCCCTCTTCCTTAACTGATAAAAAATTGGCTTCTTTTGTTTCATTAAAAGTTAATCAGCCTTTAATTATTGATTTTAATGAAACTGTTACTATTGACCGTGCTATGCTCCAGGAAAATATAGCTATCGGGCAAAGGGTAGAAAATGGGGTACTTGAGTACCAGGATGGAAATGGATGGAAAACACTTATTGCTTTCACAACAGTGGGATATAAACGCCTTTTACGGTTTAAGCCAGTTAAGGTTCAAAAAATTCGGTTCATTATTTCCGGCGCTAAAGACACCGTTCAACTGGCAGAGATTGGATTCTTCAAAGCCTCATCCCGCGAACAAGTTTTAAAATGATAGAATAATTTTCATTCAGCAATCTTTCCATGGTGTCCTTTGTGGGATATTTTTTTCAGTTCCCGGGAAGCCACCAAGCGCACAAAGAATAGCATAAGGTGACATTTTCGTTTTTGTTGGAAAAATTACCTGTTAATAAATTTGCTACAAAATGTAAAAAAAACTTTATAATATAAAAAGTTTATCTAAGAATTTATAAAACAAAAAGACCGCCGGTAAATATCCGGCTGGTCTTATATTGTTTTAATAGGGATTTAGTACAACCAGTTTTACAACTTAGCGACTACGATATTTTCAGTAACTTTTGTTTGAGTGCTTACTTTATATACTTCTTTCTTATGAGTTGCAGCTGATTCAACTGCAAAGGTTACTCCAAAGCCGGCCTCATGTAATTCAGCATCATCAATGTCCAGGCGGTAATTCCTTGTTAAATTGGCGCCTGTTACTTTTTCTGAATACAGAATGTTATTGTTTTCATCTTTTACATTGATGAAATACAAGCCGGACTCATCGTTATTCAGGCTTAGCTGAAATACGGGTTGGTCGTGAATTTTTCCTACATACTTTAATTCTGCAGGGGTACCTGTTTTTGTATTGGCAAAAGTTGAGTTGGATAATCCGATCGTGCCAAGGGTAATAAGTCCCATAGCGATCATTCCTGTGGATTTGATTGTTTGTTTCATAAAGTGAATTTTTAGTTTAAAGATTAATTTTNNATCATGGTGTAAAAGTAGATTGCGTGAAATGAAAGCACAAATCAACATTACTGATTTTTTTTCATCCTGAAAGAGGTAGCAAATTGCTAAAATGCCCGAAAACAAAGAGTTTTATTAAGAATTCTCTTTGATGCCCAAGGGAAAATATTATTAAATTGGTAAGCAGAAAATTAACATGAAGTAAATTATTTAAGCAGAATTTGTGAGGATAAATCAATTAAGTGCCAGATTAAAATCATTAAATAAAATATTTATCGATTGAATGCGACTAAGGATAGAACCAGTTTATTGGCGCATATAATTGACCGTTATAATTGATATGGATTCTGAAGGAAATTATTTCAATTTAATCTTAGTCTTAAAGTATTTATGGAACTCCGAAAAGTAAATGCAAAAGGAAAACCTTATTAATATGCTTATGGTTTACATTTGGGTTCTGATTTTAAAACAGGATCAAAATTTCAAATATGAAAAAGGTTGGCGTTGTCCTAAGCGGGGGAGGAGCAAGGAGTTTTGCTCACCTTGGCTTATTGAAAGTTTTTGATGATGAGGGGATTAAACCCTTTGCAATTTCCGGTGTGAGCGGAGGAGCCTTGGTAGGTGCTTTATATGCGGCAGAAATATCACCACTGGATATACTGGAATTAGGTAAGGNNTATCACTGAAAAGAGGGGGTTTCTTTTCTATGGAATCAATGAGGAAAATAATAAGCGAAAATATTCCACATAATTCTTTTGAAAAACTGAAGATCCGGCTTTTTGTAAACGCAACAGATTTTAACCACAATAAAGTTATTTTTTTCTCCGAAGGAAAATTGATGGATTGCCTGATTGCCTCTGCCTCCGTGCCAGTTCTTTTTAATCCCGTTGAATATGATCACTCATTGCTGGTAGACGGAGGGTTATTAAATAATTTTCCGGTGGAACCACTGTTGGATATTTGTGATCACATCATCGGGTCGCATGTAAATAAGTTGGAAGATTTTAAGGAAGAAAATAATAAGCTGACTAAAATAGCCATCCTCGAAAGAAGCTTTCATATGGCTGTTGCGTCGAATGTTTATCTGAGGGCACGGCAATGTGATTTGTTGCTCGAACCTGGTATGGATGATTTTGGCTTATTTGATATGAAAAATGCTGATATGATTTTTGAAATCGGGTATAAACATGCATTAAAGCAAAAGGATAAAATAGCGGAATTGGTAAAGTGACTACGGAGATTTGTTTTGTACGGTATGTGCAAGGCACTTTAAAAAGCGACTTCCATTTTTGTTTACGTTACGACATCAACTGAAGATGCATGAATGCGTAAGGATCAATTGAAAATTGTTTATCCGTTTCTTCCGGCGTTTCACCCATTTCAAGTTCTATGAATGAATTTCCTTGCTTTATCTGCCAAAGAAATAATTTTTTCTGATCTTCCGAATTCACATATACTTCGGGCAATATCTCAGGTAATAATCCATTCCAGCATGCCTGTTCAAGTTGTTCCTTTTCGGAGAGATTTTTTTTCACGTTTTCTTTTTCGCACCACTCCCTGGTAGAAAAGGTGGTGCCTGTCATTAAAAGAATTTCGTGTTGAGTAGAATTTGTTTTCATGTTGGTGCAGTTTATAATAAATAAATTCTAATTAATTAGACGTTAAACAAAAGACACATCAATATAGTTCTATTAAAATATTGTGTTAAAACACTTTTATCATAAACTATTATTCCAGGAATTTATTTTATGAAAACCGGACAATTTTCTCCTTACTTCCCGAAAATGTATATAAGACTTATCGGTAAAATTTGATTGAATAGCCTCTATATTAACCTGATCATCTGCGAATTTCAGCGGTTTGGCGATTAAATTACCTTTGCATCAAAGATTTCGTTTTATGGTGAAGACAGGCGAGTATAATTTGCTGAAAGTGATCAAAGAAAAGCCAATGGGTGTATTTCTTGATGACGGGGATGTGGGTATTTTGCTGCCTAAAAGATTTGTACCTCCGGCAACAAAGATTGGTGACGAAGTGAAGGTATTCATTTATCATGACGGCGAGGACCGGCTCATTGCCACCACCCAACAGCCCCTTGCCATATTGGGCGAAATCGTAAAACTTAAGGTGGTAAATACCACCCCTCATGGTGCATTCCTTGATTGGGGACTAATGAAAGATTTATTTATCCCAAGAAGTAGGCAGGTAAGTTTTATGCAAACCGGGGGAGAATACCTGGTGAAAATAATGCTGGATGAACAAACAGGCAGATTATATGCTACTGAAAGACTGGAACCCTTTTTATCAAATGAAACCCTCACAGTCAAAGAGATGGAACCTGTCGATCTGGTGGTTTACCGCAAAAGCGATCTCGGTTATGTAGTTATTGTCAATAATAAACACACAGGATTATTGCATTTCAACGAAGTGTATCGCCCTATACAAATTGGCAACCGCTTTACCGGGTTTATAAAAAAAATATATCCGTACGATGAAAACGGAGAGTTTAAAATAGATGTTGTTGCTGGTAAGCCGGGTTACAATCGCGTAGAAGATGAAAGCGCAAAAGTGCTCAGGTTATTAAATGAAAATGATGGCTATTTACCCTACAACGATAAATCTTCACCCGAAGTTATTTACTCCTTTTTTGGCATGAGCAAGAAAACGTTTAAGATGACCACCGGGAAATTATACCGGGAACGGATCATAGAATTTACCCAAACCGGGATTAAGCTGCTTAAGGAATGAAGAAAATCTTTTAATAAATCAATCAGCCATTTTTATGAATATTATCCGGGTCGCAAAGCCAGCAGATGCCAAGGGTCTCTTGTCCATTTATGCTCCCTATATAACAGGATCGGCCTTTACGTTTGAAACGGAAGTTCCTGCAACAGAATCCTTTGCTCAGAGAATACGAACCTACCAGGAAAACTGGCCTTGGCTGGTATTTGAAACTGATGGCATGATAGCCGGGTACGCTTATGGGATCAGGCACAGGGAAAGAACAGCCTACCAATGGTGCGTGGAAACCTCGGTTTATGTAAAAGATGATTATCAGAAAAGAGGAATTGCTAAAGCCTNNAACGTTTATGCCGGCATAACGCTGCCTAATGACAGGAGCGTTGCCTTTCATAAAAACTTTGGCTTTATGTGGGTCGCAGATTATAAAAATATTGGCTATAAACTTAATAAATGGTATACAGTTAGCTGGTGGCAAATGCAATTGAACGATTATTCAGATGAACCTGAAGCGCCATTGAAGTTTCCACAAGTTGATACAAAGTTTTTGGAAAGTGGTTTGCTTAAATATTAAGTCATTTATAATAATGATAACAAATCGGAAAAACCTATTTTTGCATACTAAATAATGATCTTCCTTAAAAAATAACGAGGTATTTTTTAAGTGCCGATTATTGTTAAGATTTTTGTTTTTTATCCTTCCCAGCTATATATAATTGAATAAGAAAATCTAAATCTTTTTGCGGTAATTCGTACATCTTTGAATCTCAAAAAAGCGTATTTTCAGGAAAAACCCGTTATGTTGCTAATATTATTAATTTACATTAATTTTCATTAAATAACCATCTATGCAGTCTTTCAAACNNAAATTGGAGATTCTCTTACCGAAGAACAGAAAATTTTCTTTGATAAAAATGGATTTCTCCACTTCAGGAATTTTATATCAAAAGAGAATGTTGCATTATTTATTAGGGAAATAGAACGTATTCAAAAAGAGCGGCTGGAAAAAAATCTTGAAAAAGTTAACGGAGTTCCGTTGAAATTTGGACAGGATATTGAAGGTAACAAAATCATTCAAAGAAATTGTTTCTTATCGCTAAGCAGCGATGTTTTACATGAGTTTCTGCAAGATCCTCGTTTGAGCAGCCTTACTGAATTGCTATACCCTTATGAAGGAAGAATTGCGGAAAATGAAAAAGATGGCCTTATCCTTAATTATTTTGAACGTACGCCCAATAGCACTTTTACAAAAATGGGATGGCATACCGACAGCCCCCGCGATCTTTTTATGGGCGGAAAAATTATGCCCATGTTGAATATCGGGGTACACTTAGATACCTGTGCATTTTCAAACGGAGGTTTGCGCCTCATACCCGGTACCCACAAACAAAAAGTCTTTAATTTATTATTCAGAAAGAAATATTTTATTGATAATACACCTGATCCAAATGAAGTAGGTTTCGATATTGAAGCAGGTGACCTTACAGTACATCATGGAAGCCTTTGGCATCGTGTGCAGGAATCCAATAAGTATGGCATAGAAAGCCGTCGTCGCGTAATGTACGTTCCGTTAGTTACCGGGAAATTTATGCCTAAGGATGAAAACAGTAAAACCCCTTTCTATCACAGGTTTACCAAGAAGATTCTTAAATAAACTGCCCCAATTTATTCAATATGTCATATGCTCTCATTACGGGGTCCAGTAAAGGAATTGGACGGGCAATTGCATTGGAATTAGCAAAACATAATTATGATTTGTTACTTACAGCAAGGTCCGGTGATTTATTAAAAACTGCTGCCGATGATATTCAAAAACTATATCCGGTGAAGGTTCATTACCTGGCATTAGATCTTGCAGAGATTAATGCACCACAGAAGTTGTATGATTGGTGTTCTGAAAATAGCTATCCCGTTTCTGTCTTAATAAATAATGCCGGTTTTGGAAGCAGTGGATTATTTGCGGATGCTTCTTTGGAAAAAAATACGAATCTCCTGCAGGTAAATGTTATTGCTCCTACCCAATTGTGCAGGCTTTTTATTCCCTTGCTTCAGAAGCACCCTCAGTCATATATTTTAAATATTGCCAGTACCGCTTCTTACCAGGCGGTTCCTTTCCTCGCTATTTATGCGGCAGCAAAGGCATACATGCTGAAGTTTAGCCGAGGTCTTTCACTTGAACTTGCTTCTAAAGGGGTTTCCGTAACATGCATTTCTCCCGGACCAACAGATACAGATTGGGCTACCACTGCGTCGGTTCCCGCAAAGGCTTTACAATTAGCAACCAAACTAAATATGCAACCGGCAAAGGTTNNCATCAGGTCGATGTTTGCAAAAAAGACAGAAGTTGTTCCCGGCTTTGTGTATAAGCTTGGTGTATGTATGGTCTGGCTGATGCCAAAGAAGACAAGTGAAAAAATTGCGGCAAGGCTATATGAAGAAAAAACCGCTTAGGATTTTTTTATTTCTTCTTCGTACAGTTTTTCAAATGATTCCAGTGTTTTATAGATATCATGTTGCGAAGCATATTCAATACTTTTTTCACTCATCTCTTGGTAAACCTCGTCTTTGGTAATAATATCTTCTATATGCCGGGAAATTGACGGGATATCACCTTCCTCAAACAGGTAGCCATTTACCTTATTCCTTACCAGTTCGCTCAGTGCACCTGCATTTACTGCAATCACCGGGAGGCCTGAAGCCATGGCCTGCAATGCACCCAGGCTTAACAGCTCCGCAATGCTTGCAATGATAAAGCACCGGCCCATTTTATAAAAATAAGGAAGGTCCCCGTTGGGAACGAAGCCTGTAAAAATTACATTGTTTGTAATTTCTAATTGTTGCGTCAGTTTCTCAAGGCCCATTTTACTGGTCCCTTTGCCTACTATTACAAAACAAAAATCGACTTTCCTAATGGCTATTGCCACTGCCTGGAGAATCTCTTCCATATGTTTTTCCGGATCCAGCCTTCCAACGTACAGCAATATGGGTTTACCTGGTATGAAATATTTTTTCTTTATTTCTACTGTGTCTTCCGAAGGATTAAAAATATCCAGGCTGATACCGCTGGAAATGGCAATGGCATCTACCCTTAAGTGTGATCGTATGAGCCGGGCAGCAGTTTCAGTAGGTGTTGTAACTATCCGTACCTGGTTGAATACCTTTGAAAAACTTTTCCATAAATAATTTTCAAACCTTTGTTTCAATTTTTCATTACGCATGAGAAAAGTAAAGTTTTCGGGCATGAAATGATTACTCGCTATAATGGGTATTTTCATCTTCTTATTTAATTCCACTACGGCTTTGCTTAATGGAAAATGATCCTGGACATGTATGATGTCTGGCTTAAAATTTTCAATGATGCGTCTTAGCCTTGATTTTAAAAAAAACGGAATAGGAAGCCTGATGGTAGGATTAATAATGATGGGATAGGATGGAATACCATACACATCAAGATTATCTATTTTTTTTAAGGAAAAGTGAACAGACTCGGAAGGGGCTATCACTGCTACTTTATGGCCTTTTTCCTGCAAAAGCGGCCCGATGCGGCAAACAAAATAATAAACGCCGTTGATATGAGGATAATAGCTGCTTGAAACGAAAAGTATATTCATAATTTCCTGCGATATGACTTAACAATAAAAAATAAAAGGATCGATACTCCGGTAACAATTGAAAAAGCGGCAAAGAAATCCAGGTAATTGCTGATTTGTTTATAAGCAGAACCAAACAATAATCCGATGCCCAAATAAATCATATACTGCAATGCAGAAGTGATCAGGCAGATTCTTATAAACCTGCTGTAAGGAATCTTCGCATTGCCGGCAACATAAATTCCGGCTATGCCGATACCCAGGGTGATTTTGGAAAGGGAAATAGTCTTCCGTGGATTGGCATCAAAATAAACCCTTACACGGTCCATATTCTCAGGCTTAAGGCCCCACCTTTTAATGATCTTTTTGAGAAAGCCCGGGGCACCCCACCGCCCGAACAAATAACTAATCGTGTCACCAACAATATCACCTAACACGATGATGGGGTACACGATAAATAGATTCAAATAACCACCTGTGCATAAAAATCCAACTATAACGGCTAATATGGGGCCCTCAACAATAGCTAAGGGAAATAATATTACATATTTGAATTTAAGCAGAAGGTAAATGATATTTTCCAAATGAAATTATTTTATACCCAAAAATGTGATTTTTTAAAATTAGTTACTCTAAATCAACTGAAGGAGTTCATATATTTTCAAAATGGCTTTAATTATACTACGGAACACAATTTCATCTTTTAAATGAAATCTGTTAAGTCTGATTTTCTTTCCGCTTTTTTTATAAGGCCGCTACCAAATCTTTATTCAGCTTAATTTTATTACTATTCTATTTAATCCTATAAATTAATACAACGGTAAACCATGAAATTATTGAAAAGCACCTTTTAAAATACTTCTCCTAAGTTACCTGCAAAGCCCCGGGAACCTTTTGTTCCCACTCCGTAATCAATGCACACATTCGTCCGGGAATATTTATTGAAATTAATCCGCAGTCCTGCGCCAAAACCCGGTAAAATTTTTGCCAGTTTATTGTTTGATAATTCTGAAAGAGATTCCGCATTGCCAAAGATTACGCCACCAATTAATTTGTTCCTTGAAATGTTGAACCGGAATTCTGCTTCGAAGTCAACCATTCATTTTCCGAGGAATCTGTCTTGTTCATAGCCCCTTCCTGTATTATTATAAGCATCGGAACCGGTGGCCGGAAGATCGAGGTATGGCGGGTTGCCGCTGAGTGTCAATACGCTATAAAACCAAAATGCCAGCACAGTATGAAAGGGCATCTTAATATACTTCCGCACATCAAACGTAACGGAATTCCAGTTTGTGTTTGAACCCAGCAGGGTAAAGTTTTGGTTGAACTGCATGTTAGCATAGAAGCTGCCTCCATCAGGGTTAATGGAATTGTCCCTTGAATCATATAAAAGATTCAAAACAATACCAGAAGAGGTGGAGGTATTGTTGAAGCCATATTTTTCATATTCTGTAGTTTGCCCGGGCTGAATATCAGATTCAGTAATCCCCCAATGATAATCCAGTTGATATCCCGTTCCTAAATATAGATTTTTCCTGACCTTTCTAAGTATAAGTGCATGCAGCCTGAAGAGCTGATAAGATACAATGTATTTGTCTGTTAGGGTAGTGTATCCACCAAAGCCGTAAGTATCCTGCGGGTAATTGAGATAGCGCCAGTCTCCCAGCAGATTAAATTTATTTCCCGGAGTCCAGATGGATGATTGTATTGGCAACAGGAATTGATTCTTCTGTGTATACTTCACCGCTCCAACTATCGAAGAAGTTTTGGTTTCCTTTTTTACGCTCGTCCTGAATGCGACATTGGCTGCGATTCCCGGGGAGAAACCGGTGGCAATCGTATATTCTACTATAGGCGCCGCCGTAAAATACAAACGGGTATTTTTATTTCCCGTACTATCCTGCCTTAAATCCGGATTTTTATGTAATAGCAAGTAAACCAAATCTATAAGGTCCCTTTGCTGCCTGAGATCTGTTTCCTCAGTTGGGTTTACGGTATCAGTAATATTTGCCTGCGGCTGTGTGACTATTTGTGCATTGACAGGCAGGCTTAAGCAAAAGGCAAACAGGATAACAGTAAACAAATTGCAGGCCCTGCCAATTATTTTTCTCATCATTAATAGTCTATTCAAAAACAGGTTGCAATGTTAGTCATTTCGCACGTATAGTCCAATTATCAAAAAGGTTTCATTGGAACAAGCCCTGTTGCCCCATTGTGGCAGAGGGTTTCGAATATTTCTTTATTTGTCGCGGATTTAGTGAACTGATATTAAGTCGTAACTTATATCATTTCCTTTTTTCGTAATGGGAGGGATTAAAAAATAAAATTGACGCCAACACAAAATTACTCTATGCAAGAGGCTGTGAAATTGAAGGAGATAATAAAAGGGGTTTTCCGGAAGCAGTAAGAATAGCCAAAAAGGCCGATGACCGAAAAGAAAATGAAGAGTAATGATAATATTGATGGATCAGTAACTATTACCAATACGGGGAAATATGATGTTGAAGAAATTGTGCAAATGTACCTGAGAGATAGGGTGTGTTCTATTGTACGGCCCGTTAAAGACATAAAAGATTTCAGGAAAATAAATTTGAATGCAGTTGAATCTAAAACGATTCATTTCAACATTGACAAAGAAAAACTGTCATTCTGCAATCAGCAATTAAAATGGGTGGCAGAGCCTGGTGATTTTGATATAATGATTGGAGCTTCCTCTGAAGACATCAGGTTGAAGCTTAGATTTCAATTATTGAATTGAATAACCATAATGCAANNCCAAAACTTCAAAACATTATTGAAGGCACTCCTTTGTATAGAACGATCGTGTAAAGAGCTGTTGTTTGCGCCAACAGCAGCAGGAGGGGCGGTTCCGGAAAAAATTACCCTTTCTCTAAATTCTGTAAAATTATAATTACTTACCTATAAATATTCAGTTTTTATAAAAAGTAATTTATATTTACTAATAATATCAAACTGCTACCCTTTCTTTCATTAATAACTTGAAAAACTTATTTAAATATTGAACATAACACCTGTAAATCAAATTAACTGTTTTACAATATGCTTACAACTATAATCAGCATTTTCAGATATAAAAGATTTACTAATGTTAAGTTAAGTATAATATAACGTAA
>PKYU01000379.1 GCA_003132765.1 Chitinophagaceae bacterium
AATATATTCTCATCTTCATTAACTTTACTCATCAGCGGTTCGGGCTGACGGAACACGGAATGCCGCCACATCGCCAAGCCCTGTCCGTTGTATGCCAGCTTATTTGACACTTCCTAATTATCACCATTGACATAATTATGCTTCGCAAATCAAACATGAAAATCATTCATTGGGAATACAATGAAAATTTAATCGGACAAGAAAATAATGCAAAGCCTGAAATGCGAATTGGCTTGACACATGATAGCGAAACTGATAAGCCTACTGGTGTTTATTTTAATTGGAAATATCTTTTACAAAAAGGAAATCAAGTTTGTTTGCACTCTGTTTGTCAAGATAGTTATAGAACTGTTGACACACCAAACTTGACATTAAGCGAATTGAAGATTTTGCTTTATAATTCAATACAAAATTTTAAGGAGATTTTTCAGGAGCGTTTGGATTTGCTTAATTTAACTGTTGCGACACCAGCATATCCCATAGACGACAATGAGCTAAAGAAAGTTCTAAATGCACTGAACCAGTAATTTCAATAATTGCGTCGCCCAAATAATCATTATCAAATTTTTGTCGTAGCGGGGTCTCCATGCAAAGCATTGAGCGATGCATGGGACCCTGCGTTTTATTTCTTCTCAATGTCTCTTAAAAGTCATGAACACAAGCCCCAGAACATTGCGGTATTCAGCACTAACAAACATCAGCAATAAAACATTAATTTTAGCTTGCCAGAAACCGCAACTGCCTTTTAGTTCAGAAATACTACGTTTAAAAAAGCACAGCGCAATGAAGGAAAAAGTGTAAGTAAGGGTTTGTTTAATTAAACAATAAATCTTATCTTCAACAATAAAACAAAAATCAACCGAGGTACAGGCGTTAGCAGAACACGGTTGATTACTGTTCATACGCAGAGCATTTTATAAAAGTACCATTAAATAAAATTTCTCTATACATGCCTTCATCTTCATTAAGAACTTCTATTCTTTGCTTCTTGTTAATAATCGTAAACAGTACGCAAGCGCAAAAAAACATCATTATCAGCGACAGCCTTACTGCCAATGCAGAAAAATTAAATGTAAAGATGGGAACTCAATGGTTTGGAAAAATCTGGAAGTTTCGTTTCGGAGATTATGCTGTTGTTTCCAGCAAATTAGGGTGGGTAACAACAAGTACCAAAGGCAACTTTTTCAATACTAAAACAGAAAGTAAATCCACCCAAAAATTTTCATTTGTATTGATTAATAAAGTAAACGATTCTGCATCGGTAAACGCAGCTAATAATATTGCCATTCAATCGCTACATGAAATTGAAATTATTCCACATTTTTTCTGGGGAAATGATGAATTATTACAGGAGACACGCAATTTCTCCGCATTTATAACTATTAATGGGGATACAAGTGAAACATGGGCGCTGTTTATGAATATAACGAGGGGTAGTAATAGCCTGGGCAGCTACGATGCTTTGTTAACTAATGGAGAAAGAAAGATCTTTCTTATTCCGACAACCTCCAGTAAAAATGGTGGTGATACCCGTGCATTACCTGCGTTGGGATACGAGTTTATTGAAAACGATCAGTCACTTAGCGCACTTCAATACTTTGGTGGCGGAGCATTTGGATTGAATAAAAATATCATCTGGATAAAAAAGAACGCCGACGAAAAAATGAAACTTATACTCGCCGCCGCAAGTACTGCCATTCTTCAAATAAAGGTAAATAGTAATCAGGAGCAACTATAACTACAGCAATTAAAAAGATTAAGTTTCTGTCGTAGCGGGGTTTTCATAGCATAGCATTGTGTGCAGCATGAGACCTGCGTGATAAACGAGTAAAATAAGCACAGGGTCTCGTAGCATTACACAAATGCCCTCGCGAAGACCCTGCTAAAACAAAAAGTAAGATTTTCAGCAACATTAAAAAATATAGCAATCATCAATAAATTTAGTCTCAACGTTGGATTATCTTTTGGTTCATCCGCGCTACTCCAAATTACTTTTTTATTGTTATTCATATTTTTTAATTTTGTAAACGAGCGGTCAAAACTCATTACAAAATTTAGAGAATTCACCAAGTCTCTTTTTTATTTCACACAGCATCATATTGTAAGTGGACGAAAGCCGGGCATACAACATTATGCGTATTGAAGAAAGCCCCCCAATTTCAAATAGATTGAAGAAAATAAAAAAGCCCTGGTCCTTTGAGACCGGGACTCGGGCAATATCAGGTTTTGCATCAACGTGGCGGACGTGCTCGAACCGCAACTTTTGTACTACTATCGGCAGCATGTCGAGTTCATCCCAACGCAATTCATCTACATAATATATTCTCAACTTCAGTAACTTTATTCAGCTTCGGTTCCTAATATTTAACTTTACCAAAGAGCTAGGCAGCAGTTCCAGGCGGATGTTTATCAAATACCGCCAAATCGCCGTAATCATTTGCACCAATATTCAAACGAAGCCCTAAGCATGAATAATATTAATCTCTAAATTTATTTTATGAAGAATAGAATCATACAAATGAAAAGAATTACTTCCCATGAACGAGTAACTTTTTTGAGGGCTTTTAATATGGAATTGAAAACATCTCTTGTATTAGGAATTCTTTCAGGTAAAGGAATTGAGCCCGTTTGCATCACTAACGATGAAGTTGTTTTCAAAAAAATGATTAAGAAAGGTGGAATTGAGAAGGAAACAATTGACGGTATGAACTATGAATGGATAGGTAATAAGTCGCTCAAAGAATCTTTATAATCAAACCATGCGGGAAAACCTTTCGTTGAATATCATTGAACAGGATAGATGTGGAAGTAACAATGAACTTTAGTTTCTATATTTGGCCTGCTCGCAGACAGGAATTCTATTTCCAGGCCTGAATAAATGCGTGGCCGTTGCCTGCTATGTTATGACAGTCACTCTATTAAAGCGGACTTTAAATATGAATCAATTTCTTTCATTACTAATTACAGGACTGTTATATGGACAAATCACTTTTGCCCAGTATAACTATCCACCTACCAAAACTGTGGACAGCTCCGACACTTATTGGGGGCGAAGCATTCCTGACCCATACCGCTGGCTGGAAAATTTAAAAAGCCCTGAAGTGCTAAACTGGTTTAAAGCACAGGCAGAATATACCAATAAGCAATTAGGAAAAATTTCAGGGCAAGACAGGTTAATACAGGAATTGAAAGATTTAGACAAAATAGTTTCAGTAAATTATTCACCAATAAGCAAAGCCGGTGGCAAATATTTTTATAAAAAAAGAGAAACTGGCGAACAAGTGAGCAAACTCTATTATAAACAAAGTGAAAACGGAAAAGAAATCTTACTGTTTGACCCTCAAAAATATAGTGAAGGTAAAACAATGGACTATACCGCAGATATAAGTGATGACGGCAGTAAAGTATTGCTCAACATTAGTGAAGCAGGGAGCGAATTGGGTGACGTGCGTATTATCGATGTAACAAGCAGAAAACTCTTATCTGATGTCATTCGGCATAGTGAGGGTAAGTTTGCAGGTGGCAGCAACATGGAAATTATCTATCAAGAAGCTAAAAGTTATGACACCCACGACCCTGAAATTTATTTAAATGTACCTTGCAAACTTCACGTTTTGAGGACTTCCATTTCATCCGATATTGTTATTGCAAGTTCTCAACCAAATCCAGAATTGCATCTTCTGCCATTAGAAATTCCAAATGTTTCGAGTTATAAAAATAATCCTTACATTTTCCTTAATAAGCAAACTGTGGCACGCGACTTCACATTATATTATACTCTTAAATCAGAATTAAAAAGCAATAAAATTAACTGGAAACCACTTACGGATACAAGCGATGAAGTAAGGTCATTTTTGGTGAAAGGAAAAGATATTTACTTTCTTACTGCAAAAGGCAATTCTAAATTCAAAATTATCAAAACTAATTTGGATAATCCTAATTTGAAAACAGCGGAAACAATTTTTGAAGGAAATAATGAATGGAAAATTTCAAGCATGTATGCTCTTAAAGATTATATTATCATCAATAAGAGCAAAAACGAATTAGTTAACGAAATATTTGCCTATGAATTTAAAACAGAAAAATTATCGAAGTTAAATATACCGCTTGAGGGAAAGATTACAGCGTTTAGCCTTTCCGAAAATGAAAATGAATGTTTGCTGTCAAGCAGAGGATGGAACAAACCATCTAATTTATATCAATACAATGTTTCAACCAAACGGCTTTCCGATGGACTTTTTCATGTAATATATAATTATCCTAACCTGCAAAATATTATTGTTGAATACGTAGAAGTGCCTTCTTATGATGGTGCTATGGTTCCTTTAAGCATTATGTACGATAAAACCAAACTAAAAAAAGATGGTTTCAACATTTGTTTCATGCAAGGTTATGGAGCTTATGGCTCCAACTATACACCTGGTTTTAATTCAAATTATTTACCGCTGCTCAATCGGGGTGTTGTTATGGCTTATGCGAATGTCCGAGGCGATGGAGTGAAAGGAAATGACTGGTATCTTGCTGGCAAGAAGACTACCAAGCCCAATACATGGAAAGACTTTAATGCTTGTGCAGAATATCTAATAAAAAACAAATACNNTGGCGTAAGCGCCGGCGGCATTTTGATTGGACGAGCTATTACCGAGCGTCCAGATTTATATAAAGTAGCTATTCCTGAAGTAGGAGTTTTAAACATATTACGATTTGAATTTTCACCTAATGGACCTGATAACATTCCTGAATTTGGTACTGTTAAAGATTCTATCGAATTCAAAGCTTTACTGGAAATGGATGCTTATCAGCATATTCAAAAAGACGTAAAATATCCAGCCCAACTTATTACTACAGGTTTTAACGACCCTCGTGTGGAAAGTTATTTTCCTGCAAAAT
>PKYU01000557.1 GCA_003132765.1 Chitinophagaceae bacterium
AATCGTGATATTTCCATTGCTGTTATAAGGAAAACCACCTTGTTGCGTGGTAGGGCCACCTACCAGATGGTATTGCTGGAAACCTGTTACCTTAATAAATGCATCCGGGTTTGTTTTAAGATAACCAGGTATATTATTGGCATAGCTCGCTGGTATAGGTATCCCCACATTTAATTGCCGTGCCAAGGCCGCATCAGATCCCATGTAACGGTTGGTCTTAGAATAGAAAATACCACCGAGCCGCATGTCAACACTGGCGCTGAGGGTTATCATTTTGTAGGTAACGGAAGTTTGAAATCCCATTAAAAGCTTTGGGTTAAAATTGCCGGCAGTAATTTTGTTCTGAAAGCTTCCTCCTCCTGCTTTTTGCAGGCCACCTCCGTCGTCGAGCAATGGATATCCATAATAAGGTGAAGATTTATCGGTAACAGTTGCCATCGCGTTATCCCACAACTGGCCGATTTTACCTGTACTGATCATTTGATTCCCTTTTGAATCAAACTGGTTGGGTATCGGCTGTCCTTTTACATAAGTCCAGGATCCGGTAGGTCCATCCTCCCAAAACGAGAAGAAGGTTTGCCCATTGGTTAGCGACAAGATGTAGGTATTATTCTGGGTATAGTTAATACTTGCATCCCAAATCCAGTTTTTATTGGATATAATGGTGCCGCCCAATTGCATTTCCATGCCCTGGCTGCGAACCAGTCCAGCATTGATTTTCCTTGAGGTTGCTCCGGTCGATGAAGCAGTACTGATCCCCAAAATCTGATTTTTGTTATCAGATCGGTAAACAGTACCTGAAAAACGCAGGCGGCTGTTCAGGAAAGCCAAATCAACACCAACTTCGGTAGATATTGCCTTCTCCGGCAACAAGTTCGGGTTCAAAAGAGCGCCGGAAAGCGATTGAGTGGAGATGCCTCCAAAACTGCCGGAGCCCAGGGAGTTATATAAACTATAGGGGTCTGTATCCTTACCCACACTTGCCCAGCCACCACGCAATTTCACAAGGCTCATATATTTTCCAAAATTGAACATCCTATTCAGCAAAAGGCTTATTGAAGCGGATGGATAAAAATAAGAGTTGTTGCCCGGGGGAAGCGTGCTCGACCAGTCATTTCTTCCCGTTAAATCTAAATAAGCCATATCATTATAACCAAAAGATGCAGTTGCATATAAGCTGTTGACTTCTTTTTCATAGCGACCGGAGCTATACCTAACACTACCCTGGGCAATATTAGCAACATTAAAAAGTTCAGGGGTATTAATCCCGGCACCCGAGGCCGAGTAAATTTGATCGCTTGACCCCTCGGAGTACAGGAGGTTCCCTCCTGCGGATGCAGATACATCCAATTTGTTCAAAAATTTATTATGGTACGTAACAAGAAAATCTGAATTGCTTTCTGTATTGTACTCATTGGTAAGTCCATAATAGCCATTCAGTTCATTGTTCAGGCTTTTTGAAATTTTCGTTTCGCGGTCTTCATAAAAAAGATCCTGAGAGTACCTCACAAATGCGTTTACATGCGGGCTGATATCAAAAGTGGCTTTTACATTGCCAAAAAGATGATTGCGCACAAAACCATTTTTTACCTGGTGAAGAACAAACCAGGGGTTGTCATCACCATTGTCAGCTGGGTTAAGCGCACCAGGGCTTGCGTCGGTGCCTACAGGTGGCAGCGCTTTTCGTTGTTGAAGTTACGGGGTTATCCAATAATCCTTCATTTGTCTAACATCAATGCTTGGAGAAAGGTAAGCGGCGTCTGCCATAGCACCAGCTCCATTGCCCCCAACTATATTGTCAGAACTGGACCGAGTATAGTTTATGGAAGAGAACAGCTTGAATCCATTGCTGATCTTATGTTCAACGTTCAGGGACAAGTTGTGCCTGTTGAGCCCGCTGGTAGGCACTATTCCTTCGTTGAACATATTGGAATAAGAAAACCTGTAATTGTCCTTATCTGTTGAGTTTTCTATGGAAATGCTGTTAGTGGAAGTAAGCCCTGTTTTCACAAAGTTCTTCAGGTTGTTATGTGATACCATTGGCAGGGCTTTATAGGTGCCATCAGCTTGTAAGGGGCTATTCCATTGTATAGCATCAATGCCCTGGTTAAGCGGGGTCCCGAACCGATAAGTATTGGTACCACCCAAATCTACCATCACGCCGTTCCAGCTATTAAAGCCATTTGGTGTTGTATAAGGGTCGGTGCCCACTGTATAATCCAGGTTAAGGGGAAAATAATGATAAGGCACGCTTGCTTCATCTGTTGTGCTGAATGTTATACCAAGTCCTTTTGATTTTCTACCGGATTTGGTAGTGATCAACACCACTCCGTTTCCTGCTCTGGAACCATATAGCGCTGCTGCGCTGGGCCCTTTTAGTATGGACATGCTCTCTATGTCATTTGGGTTTAAATCCGAAATAACATTTCCATAATCCACATCGTTCCCATTACCATTATTGACGCCGATATTATTCATGGAATTTTGCATAGGCACCCCGTCAACCACAAATAGAGGCTGGTTGTCGTTGTTTAAAGAGCGGATACCGCGGATAACCACGCTCACTGAGGCATTAGGAGATGCCCCGGTCGAATTTACTACTACGCCGGAAACCTTTCCGGCCATTCCATTGAGTACATTCGTTTGTGCCACACGGTTAACGTCGTCCCCCGATATTTGCCCCACATCATAGCCAAGCGATCTTTTATTCCTGGTAATGCCCAGTGCTGTAACAACAACACCCGAAAGGGTAATATTATTGCCAGTCTGCAGCGTTTCACTTATAAATGTCTGCCCTTTGACCGGAACTTCGACACTATTATAACCAACATACGAGAACACCAATACGGCTTTCGGCGAGGAAACAGTTAATGTAAAGTTGCCATCTGCATNNTGCGCGAAAACAACGTTTAAGGAAAATAGCATGAGGCCTGTCATCAGGATAGACCATTTCAGCAGTGGGGTCGGCGATAATTTTTTACTCATTTTATATTGTATTAGCAGTTAGGAAATCGAGAGCCTAAAAAATTTTAAATGCATTCGAAAATTGTATAGATGATGATATTTCAGTTACAAGTCTATTTATAATCCTGCACACTGGAATGTTCTTTTGANNCCCCGATAGCTCCCATTTTTTTATAACAGCAATGGCTTATCTTTTCCACTATACGATGACAAAACCGGGCCGTCAGGTGATAATTCAGTTATTATATAATCAATTGCTTCTATGTCAGCAATCTTTATTTTTTGAACGGTTTCAAGTTTTTCAGCAATAGTTACAACAGCTGTTTTTTTTGCTGCACGAATCATTGCTTTCATTACATGAACTATTTCCCAATCAGAATCTGTCAGCCCACTCTGAACCGAAATGCCGTTAGTACCTATTATACACAAATCGGTCTTGATATTGGATAACTCATTTATTACACTTGCCCCGGTATGTATATTGGCGTTCTTTGCAAGCTTTCCACCAATTGTTATTACTTCTATATTCTCATGCTCTGCCAAAGTGAGCCCTATAACCGGGCTTACGGTAAGAAAAGTTGCCCGTAAATCATTTGGTATCCTTTTAGCTATCTCCATTATANNATCATCCTTAAAAAGGTTAATGGCTTTATCTGCTATTACCTGTTTTGCCTCGAGCGCATAAACCTGGTCCTGCTTATTGAAAGGATAATGAAATGTTTTACTCATGGCACCTCCATGAACTTTCAAAATAAGCCCCAGTTCATCTAGTTCATTTAAATCTCTCCTGATAGTATCTTCAGAAACAACAAGATGATCTTTCAAATCAGTACTTAGAACCTTATTATGGAGGTTTATTTCTTTTAAAATAATTTTATGCCTTTCCTCCTTCAACATGTAATTGCTAAATATTTCTTAAAGTTAAAAGTAGTAATATTTTGCATAAGTTTGCATTTTTTATAAAATATTTTAGAAAAAAACCGCAACGATAAAATTTAATTTGTTTTCGATTTGGTATAACTTTTAGCAATTATTTGTATTTAAAGTCAAATTTATCCACCATAATTTGCATGAACCAGTATCATATTTGTTATTTATTTTAATATTAAGTAGATTTTTTTGCGTGAAAATATGTATTTTTAAAAAATAAACAGAAAATAACAGCAGACTTAATAATTACATAATATATGACAACGATCACTGAACAACCTTCTGTTCACCGAAACCTGGAATCAAAAAAAATAGAAGAGATTACATCATTGATTAATATTGAAAATGCAGCTGTAGCTAATGCGATTGAAGATGCGTTGCCGCAAATCAATATGCTAATTTATGCGATTGTAGATAAATTGAAGCGGGGCGGCAGAATGTTTTACATGGGTGCAGGAAGTGGAGGAAGACTTTCTGTTCTTGATGTAATAGAATTGCCCACCACTTTCGGAATTGAAAAAGGTATTATAAAAACGGTTCTTGCCGGGGGGATTGAACACCTGATTGAAGCGAGGGAGGAGATGGAAGACAATCTTAATGAAGGTTGGGAAAGGCTTACAAATGAGAAAGTAACCATAAAAGATATCGTAGTTGGCATTTCAGCAAGCGGCACTACGCCATTTGTCCTGGGGGCAATGGAAACATGCCGTAAAAATAAAATTAATACCGGATGCATTGTGAGCAATCCGGATTCTCCTATAGCCGCCAATGCTGATTACCCGGTAGAAGTAATAACGGGCCCTGAATTTATTACCGGTAGCACCCGAATGAAATGTGGCACTGCACAAAAGATGATTTTTGATATGATCAGCACCACAGTTATGATTCAACTAGGAAGGGTAGAAGATAACCAAATGGTAAATGTCAGACTAATAAATAAAAAGATAAC
>PKYU01000261.1 GCA_003132765.1 Chitinophagaceae bacterium
CAGAAATTAGGATATTTTGAGAAAAAATGTTTGGAAATTGCTTGCAAATAAACAAAGAATCTCAAACTTAAAAACACTGAAACCCTTTACTATCTTGCTCCCCTTACTGACGAATGTTGCAACAATTTATTGAAATATTTTGAAATTCCTATCATTTGACTGAAAGTTAGTGCTTTCTCAGTTTGAATTTGACATTTGGCCTGTGGGTTGGAAAATCCAGGTGCTTGACCCCCCATCCGCCACACAAATTTAACCTTAAATATTGCCGGTGTCAGGGGGGTCAATCTTGGTGGATTTTCCACTTTGACCTCTCGAGAGACAGGATTCAAGAAGTAGCGGTTTTAAAAATATAAGGAGGTAAATAATTCGGTAACTCTGCTCCGCTCATACGTTTTAAAAGACCTTCGGTTTTTTGATTCCAATATTTGTATATTAGATGATGCGCTTATTCAATAAAAAGGCTCTTAAAAATTTAAGTGAAAACGAGTTAATTATAAAATGGGGAGATGAGTTAATTTTCCACACTAATGAATTTGGGGAAATAAGTAAAGACTCTTTTCTATTGGATAATGTGTTTGAGCTTGCGCCACCAACACAGGAGGAAATAGAATGGAGAAAGGTAGACCCATCACGCAGTATTAGAAATTACATACTAAGCAAATTAAAGAGTATACATAAAAATGGCAGTTTAAATCTTGACCCAATCGGGAAAGAGCTTGACAAATACGAAGTAGGAGTTAAGAACCATTTACTTTCTCATGGATATATTGAAAGTCCAATTTGGACAGAAAGATTTTGGAGAATTAGCGATGAAGGTAAATTAGTGAGGAAATCTAAAGGTCATTATAAATATCAGCGAACATTAAATAGCAATAGTTCGATAAGTTTTAGAATGTGGAAAAGTGTAAAACTAAGTTTTAGGTTAAAAACAGAATAGGCATTAGAAATTTGTATGCTAAACTCAAATTCTAATGCCTTTAACAAGATTAGTGATCTTGTTACTGCAAGTTTACGAAATCTGGCAAATATCAGCATGCCCCGGTTCAAATTCTTTTCCACAGTTTTTGAACTATGGCTGGCATTACCAGTTCGCTATACAATGCTTAACCTTTCAAGGATAGGATACTATAGTGAAAAAAGTATTCGTCTTCATTTTGAAAAGCTCTTTGATTTTGTTTCCTTCAACGTCGCACCGATTAAAAAGAGTTGCGGAAAAGAATTAATTGCAGCGTTTGATCCATCCTATATCCCCAAGAATGGCAAACAAACTCCGGCCTTAGGCAGATGGTGGAGCGGCAAAGATCAATGTACTTTAAAAGGATTGGAGGTTAGTAGCCTGGCAATTGTGGATGTAGCAGCGGGTACAGCCATGTCACTGGAAGCGGTACAAACACCTTCCAAAGAAGTATTGCAGGCANNCATTCTTTTATTAATACATTGCTCAAAGAAGGACTTCAGGTAATTACCAAGATGCGCCCTGATGCCAATTTGAGGTACCCCTATCAAGGCGCTAAGAAAAGCAGTAGGGGAAGGCCCAAAGCTTATGAAGGAAAAGTTGATTGCAACAATATTGATAAACGCCGTATAAAAAAATTTTATGAGGATGAAGATTCCCATTATTACAGAGGCATAGTGTATTGCATGGCATTAAAACAATTAGTAAGGATAGTGTACCTGAAAGACAAACCAACAAAGCGGTATGAAATATTTGTTTGTACTGACAAGTTAATACAGCCTGAATTACTAATAAAGTAATTACCGGCTCAGATTTCAGATAGAATTTCTGCTCAGGGATGCCAAGCAACATTGTGGATTGGAAGAGTGCCAGGCAAGAAGTGAAAACAAATTATATTTTCATTTTAATATGGCATTAAGTGCAGTGTCAGTCGCTAAAGGTGCTGTATGGCTTTCACTGCCAAAGAAAAAAAGGGAAGCCTTCTCAATGCGAAATATCAAACTGATGTATTATAATAAAATAATGACAGAAAGAATATTTTCAAACTTAGCTTTAGACCTGAATTGTAAAAAAATCAAACAGCTTTATTACCAATGCCTGGATATAGGGCGATTGGCAGCTTAAAAAATTACCGAACTATTGGTTGTAGGAATAGTTAANNCGATCATTGTTGTTTTAGCAGAAGACATTGAAAAACGAATTACAAGAGGACATTTGGAATAAGTATATTTTGATTTTAGTAGCTATTAATAAGAAATATTCTCCCCTTTCCTAGTGTTACTACTACCAAAGGCTTCGAATGTTAGTATTGAATACCTTATCTAATTGATTTAAAATTCAATATCTACGTCATAGGATAATTATTTTTGGAGAAATACTTTTTTAATCTTCTACCCTGAAAATTTTCTGTCACTATTTTATAATAACCTTCTTCCAAATAGATTGGTAAAATGGATTTGTAACTGCAGTCGTAAATATCCATTAGTCTTTGGCGATTTTCTAAAGTGTCGTAAACCTTAATTGTGGCCCGGCATTCATTTGCTCTTGAGCCCAGGACTTCTCTTGATTTGTCGGTAAGTTCTTTGCTTCAAGCTGTAATAAGTGTTGTCATAGCGATTAATTTTAAGCGTTTCATAAAATGGGGGTTAAATTTTCATCGGTTCTATGGAAATGGTGCCTTTTGATTTTTTATCACAAGGCATTTTGCCAAGTATTTTATAAAAGCCCTGACCAAGGCGGTATGGTATTTTTACATAAGCCGGTTTGTTATTCCCATACTAAATATAAAAGCCTGTGGTTTCTGCAACGATTGCTATCTTGAAAGAATCGGAAAACATTTAAAATGCCTGACCTGCCGGCTTATCATTCCTGCCAAACCGAACCTGGCATTTACAATAAGCAACAATTTTGAAATAAATTTTTGTGAGGGTACTTTTTTCCCAGCCATGTGATTGGAAGCTTAGTTAGATTAAGAGGAATAGAGAAAGTATTTTACATCGAATTATTTATGATTCTTCATTCCCTGATTTTGATAAGAATCCTGAACTTTCCTGATTATTTCCTGTTGCCTGATGT
>PKYU01000025.1 GCA_003132765.1 Chitinophagaceae bacterium
ATTCAGCTCATTTTTCCGCAAATTTGATCAGCTCTGCATTAAACTTAGGAGTTTCCTCCAGAAACAAGCTATGGCCGCTATTCTCAAAAGCAACAATGTGTGAATTTGAGATTCCTGCTTTCATCTGTTCAGCCAGATCAAAAGAACATATTTTGTCTTTTTTGCCATGCATAATCACTGTCGGAATTGTTATTTTCACCAGATCACTTCTCAGGTCTGTATCACGCAAGGCGATTAGGCATTGAGCCGTTGCATGAGAAGAAGCACTTAAACAAATCCCATTCAACCAACTGCCGATCCCTTCATTTAATGAGGTTTCGGTGGCGGAAAATATCTTTGCAAAATTGGATAATAGCTTTGGTCGGTCCTTATAGTTCAATTCAATTAAGTCATCAACTGCCTTCTTTGGCAGGTTGTATGGGAAATCATTACGTTGTGTCCAAATCGGAGCTGCTGCTCCGCATAAAGCCAGTTTGGAAACATGAGCTCCATTATCGGCTGATGCAAAACGAATCGCAATGGCTCCACCCATGGAAAAGCCAACTAATACAGCATCTTTTATATCCAGTGTATTTAAAACTATTTTTATATCCAACGCATGTACGTCGTAATTATACGCTCCGTAAGGTTTATCAGATTTGCCAAAACCTCTTAACGTAATACCAATTACGCGGAAATTTTTATTTATCAGATCGTTATATTGGTATTCATACATTTCATCACTTAACGGCCAACCGGGTATTAACACAATAGGTCTGCCTTCGCCCGCATCTGTAATATGAAGGCGTACATTGGGTTCTACTTCAATATATTCTGCTCTGGCTATACCAGGTATTGTTTGATCAGGTAATTTTTCCATTGTTTATAATTTTAAATTATTGTTGTTCCTTAAATCTTCAAGTCACACCGTTACTTTCAGCCCATTGTTACAAGATGTTGTTTCATTGCATAAATAATTTTCAGAATCAATAGCCTTTTTAAAAAATCATAAAATAATTTACTTCATATCCATGCTACAACTAATTTCATTTTACTCACTGTTTGTCCTCCTGATTTTTACCTATAGGCAGAGCCCCCAGGAATTATTTCGACTAAAAGACGATGAGTCAGCTTGCCGGAATGCCTTACACCCCGGGATTTCATCCTGTTGCACTTTTCCTAAATGTTGCTCCCATTAATAGCACACCTTTTTTCCATAAAACTATCTATATTAGTCTATATAGATAGTTTTGCAAATCAAAAACTACTTTTCAGTTGTTATACCGTCAAATTCCTCTTTATTTTCTTCTGCTTCTGCTTCTTTTTTAGTTTGGCGTATTACTCCATCTTTATGGTTAGGTGGTGAATAGATTGTATAAAGCTTTAACGCTCCTGTATCTGATGTATTAATGACGTTATGTTTTGCGCCGGCAGGTACAATAACGGCATCCCCAGCAGTAACCTCATATTCATTACCATCAATAATACATTTGCCATGTCCACTTTCAAAACGAAAAAACTGATCATTTTTTTCATGGGTTTCCATGCCGATTTCTTCTTTAGGCTGAAGGCTCATTAAAACAAGTTGGCTATACTTTGCAGTATATAAAACTTTACGAAAGCTATTGTTTTCCAAAGTTGCTTTTTCAATGTTAGTTGTAAATCCTTTCATGATGTTTATTGTTTATTTATTAATTAATATACTTGTATTTATAAGTTTTGTGCAGTTTTCACACATTTCAGAATGTACCATGTACTGGTTTATGGCAGTTAGTTCATCTGCCAGAAGCGAATTCAAGACTGTAAGTAATTTTATGTTCCCTTTCATACTTGTACTTTTTGATTTGATAAATATTTTTGATCGATTTTCCCTTATATTGGAAGTGCATAGTTAACCAGCTTTATCAGATAATTCTATGACAATAATCATTGAATAAGATGACCATGGTTATTTTTATCACCTAATGATTAAAATATTTTTGTCATCGTATATTATTCAAACACTCCTAAAAAAAATTTATGAAAAAAATATTTTATACATCATCCTGGGCGGTATTTTATTAACTGTCGCCTTAATGCAAGACTGTATGAAAGAAAAAAATCCCCCGCTATCCTTCTCCTACCTTCCTCCTGGCGGATGTCCCCACCCGACATTCCATGATCATAATTTAAGCCTTAACTTCCTTTTTTTGGGAATAGGTTTGTGATTTTAAGTTTATTCATTAGATCAATAGTTGCCTGGGTTGCTTCAGACAAATACCACTGTTCATTAATTTTTATTTTTTTGATTTCGGTCAATCTCATCATCAAATCTAAAGGTGCATGAATTTTATTGAGTTTGTATTTTTTCAATAGATTAAAAGTAATGTAATACCATTGTATGGCAATGAAGTTGATAAACATCCAGGCTTCTATAGCAATATCGTTTTGCATATATGTTTTGTCGGCATGTAAAATATTTTTATAGGCATCAAAAAGGATTTCTATTTCATTTCTGGTTTTATAGGTTTCATAAGTTTCCTGTGCAGCAGTTTTGCCATTTGTAAGCAGGGAAATAGTACCGAACTGTTGCTGCTTTTGATGGTATTGTTTTATGGTGTAATTGTCGGGATATTTTTCTATTCGCATGAGGTAATCGCGCTGCTCTTCTGCTTTAAGAAAATCATCTATATAAACATAAAGATTACCCCACTCGGTTTGCAATGTATAATGCCAAACAATGCGTTTTTCGAAAGAAAAAAAACCGTCTAATTTTTCATATAACAGGCCGTTTTGTAATTTGGAATAATCTATCAGTGCTACATTTCTGCGCAGAGGTATAATGTAGATAATGCCTTCGCTTTTCATTTCTTTCAGGTTTTTGTTTGAATAAAAACCTTTATCAGTGATGACGGTTACATCTTCTGTCTTGCCAAACTCTTTCAGTGAGAGGCTAAAGGCTTTTACTTCACGTATATTGCCCGGTAAAATGCGGTAATACAAAGGCATCCGCTGCTCTACCGAATGGATGAGCATGATGTTTAACTGCGGGTCGAAGTTCTTATTATTATTGTAACCCACCTGGGGGAAAGTTTCCATTCTCTTGGATAGTGAAGTGATACTACTTACATCAAAGAGTACGGAGCGTTTATCATTGTTCCAAAAGCTGTTAAAATAGTTCCTGATTGCTTCCCGCTCTTCGCCCAACTGGCGTATAAAAACCGTCAGATGGTCTTTATCCAAATTTACTTCGGGATACATTTGTGAAAGGTAAGAGTGCCGGAAACGGAAATCCATATTTTTCAGGGGTGACTGATATACAAAACGACAAAAGCTCATAGCTACAATGGTTTGCCAGCAGTCGGGAAAATGTTGTTGTAATTTAATGACGGTATCCTGCAGACAACTTTGCAAAAAATGTGTAAAGCCAAACTCCAGTTGCCAGACTTGCTTTATTACAAATCTCTTTGTCTTTAACCGATGCTTGTCACTTTCAACAAAACCGGTTTGGGTTATCTTGCCTAAAATACCAAGGGTCTTTTTTACAGGTCTCTTCTTATTACTATCCCACTTGCTGCTGATAGCATACATATAATAATGCCCTTTAATAAGCCTGATTTCCGTGCCTGGCTTTTTATGTTTTACAACCCACTGAGGATGCCTGGATGGAGTTGCTTTATTAATTTTTTTCATACCCCTAATTAGACAATATGCAAAGCAAACAAAAAAAATGCAGAAAACTTGAATCCTGCATTGACTTTTTTTATAAACCTATGGCCTAAAAAAAGGGAAGTTAGGG
>PKYU01000009.1 GCA_003132765.1 Chitinophagaceae bacterium
GGCAAATCAGTTAGTTGCGCTATATTGTTTGCCGGCACCTACTCAATGGCTCGGCAGTCCTGCATTCCCAAATCTATTATACCCTAATCTTTGCCCGATTAAGCCCGACAATACCTTGTTCCCTGTTGGTACTCCATCCTCATTAGAGGTGTTCCAATTAACGCAAAGAAACGGGGTTAACCTGCCTGTTGCGCAATCCACAGACCCCACAGCGGGAACACAACCATATATAAATGGTCTTTACTATCCCGAAACTGCGATAAATGTGGAACTTTCACCATGCAGAATGTTACTGCGAGATGGGGGGGCATACCTTCATAGCGTGTTGGATAAAATGGACAGCCAAAGCCTAACTTTCCGCAAAACTTATGTAATGCAGTACAATAATACCACATTAGCATTATCAGGGATGGAAAGTAATTTAGAAGTTGGTGCTGGTGCGGCTGTGATAACAGAAATGGCTGACAAGTCAATAGGAGGATTGCCGCCACAATTATTTAAACCAAATATTTTTAAGGTGAAAAGTAAGTACCCGATAAATCTTTATTCTATCCTGAATACTAATCCAAATGGTTACGTGAGATTTTACTGGCAGAATCCGGGGTATGGGTATAGAGAGTATCGTTTTTTCATTCAAAAGGCAACAATGCAGGCAGGAACGATGGCGGCAACCGATTTTACAGGATGGGGAACACCGAATACTTATGGCGATGCACCTGCAAATAGTTGATAGAAATATAATTATAAAATAGTAATTTTGATATAATAATGGCTGTAACCTCGATTAATTACCTACCACCCGCTGCGAACTCCTTTTATTGGAGTGAGGCGAATAACAACGGCCTTAACATTTTAGGGCAATCAGACCTGGCACATCAAATACAACCTTTCCAAAACAGTTACTCCGCAAATGGGCGAGGTGAGCAATCTACTTACTATATTAGTAAATGGCTCCAAATAGACCCTATCAACATACAACTGAAAACAAATTTTGTTGCCGTACCTGTATTAAACCTTTGCGACCAAAACCAAAAGATAATAGCAAGTTGCACCACGGCTTTGAACGCAGCCCCTATATATAAGGGTTCGCAAGTTATCACGGGTGATGTATTTCCGGGTTTATACGGAGGTGGGCCGGCCGCATTAAAAACAACCCATTGGAACTTCAATTTATCTACTTCACCTTTTTCAGGGGTAATTATACCGGGTAATATCTATTACCTTCAAATTGTCATAAGTGCCAGCGGCGGGGTAACAGATACTCTTTTTAGTGAGCCATTTTACGTGTACGGCTCTGATTATGATTATTGGGGCAACCAGTCCTTACTTCGCAATTCTTTATTTTTTAATTCCAAATACAAAGCAAACAGGGCGGCGAATACTAACGTGGTGGTAAGCGGTTGGTTTAGCGATGCCCCGACAAATACAGTCCCTTATTCCCCATCATTTACAACAAGGTGCGAAGGGTACCTGATACCGTCTGACATGAAGCTGATAAACATAGGGTATCTTCAACAGCAATACCAACAGAACTTTATAACAGGCCAACAGGTACCGCAAAGGGTGCTTAAAATAGGTGAACTNNTGCTCGAAAAGATAACGGAATTCCTGATAGCTGATACTTGCTCTATCACTCAGGATAGTTCAACTTATTTCGAGTATAAACTTTGGAATCCATCAGCACAAACTTCACCAACTGATTTTTGGAAAACAAAGCGGGACGATAACCACCCACTGATAACGGCAACGGCTCCACTTACTTTGGGAAGTCTGGCTCAACAATTTTTAATTACTCCAATAGCCACACCGCCGGGAAGATATCACGATGCAAGCCACGATTCAAGTCATAATTAAATGAAAGTATTATCTAAAATTATTTAAATTTACACTTTAAAATACTACATAATGGAAAATTCAATCAGCATGAAGATGTGCCGCACCCGGTTAAGAAGTTTATTTATTATACTCCTTTTCACCCCTCTTTTTTCTCAGGGGCAAATCCTATCCCGCATAAATGCCGCAGATGCTTCACAGATAGCGCAATCCAATGCAGCACGCCCTTTCGCACCGATAACAGTAGTCCCGCAGGAAAGGGATATGAGGGATTCTGTTTATAAAATAATGGCCGATATTTACTCCTCCATAGGCTCCGCAACATGGTTACAGGGGGTTTTAAATGCCGGGAATATCGCTAATAATGTTGGTGGTGGTCAATCCACTTTTGTTTTACAAGACAATCTCGCAGGGAGCGGCGCAACTGCATATTATTCACCGCAAGAATTAACCTTTGATTATAATGGGAAGGGAATGGCGCAAATTAGTTACGGCGGCGGCGGTCAGCCATATTTTCTTTTAGGTAATTTAACTAATGGATATGAAGCTCAAATATTAGGTAGTGCATGGGGTACTAATAGACAATATACCTTGCCTGATACAAGTGGTGAATTAGCGGCAGAAAACGGCAAAAAGCAATTAACCGTAACTTACGCAGGTGGTTTTACCTCATTGGGCTATGGTTCAATTGGGATTTACGACAATAGCGGAACGCCTAAAATATACTTCAATAATAATTCAGGAAC
>PKYU01000526.1 GCA_003132765.1 Chitinophagaceae bacterium
ACATGACACTAGTCTGTTTTTAAGTACTCTTCACCTGTGGAGCACCAGGAGAATATTCACTTCGCCTTTTCCTTTTCAAATACTGAAAGGAGATAAGTTGGTTTACCTTTTGTATCAAATGTGCCAGGGTATCTGTCACCAGCAAGATTATAACATATTATCATCTGGCCGTTTTCCATTTTGGTAAGTGCAGTAATAAAGTGCTTTCCGGCATTTATACCTTCTCTTCCATAAATATCCATCTTGTTTCCATCGTACTTTAAAATGCCGTTATCAACACTCTCAGCAGTAAAAGTATAGGTGCTGTCATTAATAATCAGCTTCTGGTTTTTGAAATCTGAATTTGAATTGTTTTTTTTGGTTGTGTTACAGCCGAGGCTTAAAAATATAATTGATAAAATGGTCAACGGTCGCATAACTTAAAGTTTAAAGGAATTAATATTTTAATTTGATTACCGTCTGTCATCATTGAAGGTTTATTGTTTCCACGGTCTGTCAGGAATTTTAAATTGTTTGTTCCTGACTACTATATCAAAACATTCAATCTTCCATACGACGTCGGGATTAATTTCCATCTTTCATGCTCCGGCCTTTTTTGCCCCACCTTTCTCCGGTCTTTTCTTTGCTGAAATTGATTTTACAATTGTCTGTCCGTGTAAAATTTGCTTTTTATCTTTCACTTTTGCAAGCGAATTTGTATATGCTTCTCTTACCAATTTTTTAATGTAAGTTTTGGGGAATTTCTTTCTATCCGTTACCAGGATGTAACGATACTGGTTACCTGCTCCCAACAGAATTTTGTCAGGGTCTGAAATTTCGCTACCCCAATAAAAGCCGAAATGCACATTTTTACTTGAACGCCCAACTGCGATAGAACAAATGGAGTGCCCAACTTTGTCTGTCGGACTCCAACCAAAAGCAACAGCATTATAATTGTCGTAAATTAATTCGTTAGCCTTAGGGCATAAGTCCCACGCAAAGCCCCTAAGCCACATAACTAAATCTGTTGTATCATCGCCAAACGGTTTTAGAAACTTCAAAAGGTCCTTTGTTTGCTCTTTGCCCATCTTACAAAATTTATAGAGTGCTGTTTTATTTGCCTGCTATATTGAGCTTTTTTTTGAGGAAATATCTTCATTCCAAGTTAATCCATTTATCGGAAACCGGGATATATTTGGAAAATTTTCTTTTATTATTATTTGGGCGATCACGGGATCTTGCGCAATGTGGTAGACACAAAAAAAACTATTTAAACCTGATCAATTGTACCATCTTAATAAATATATAAAGGACACTTCACAATCGAATGAAGTTTTGAAAAAATACACGGGTATCTATTATTGCCCGGAACTGGATTGCAAATATGGTATTGTTTTGAAAGATCATCATTTATTCCTGACTAATTCCAAATACAACGATGCAAAATTGACCTTAATTGGCAAGGACCATTTAACGGATGATAACTGGTGGATTAATCATCTGATGATGAAGCGTGACAGTAAAAACAATATTATCGGCTTTGAAGTAAATTCAGGCAGAATAATGCATTTGAGATTTAATAAAATAGAATAGCCTGGAAATTTATGAAATAACGATCATGTAGTAGCTCACTATTAGTAATTGCAAAAGGCAGCGCCGGACACAGTGAGATTACCTGTGTGCAGCTTTTTCCCGAGCCGTGTCTCCTTCCGAGCCAGTAGCGGGGCGCGACACGGCGACGATTCAAGAAGAAGTCTTGCACGGTTTATCCCGCCGCACAAAGGCCTGGAGTAGAGACACGGCCTGGGAGAACAGAATTACCACAGTTGAAACACGGCTTCCGTCAGACTGCATTTAGGATACCGATGTTAGCTGCCGTTCTGTTCTGTGTTAGAGCTGTGTCAGCCACATTTTTATAATCGGATTTTTATTTCGCTGTTCTACTTGTGAGGAAAGCGATTAATGAATACACCGCACCAATGATAAGGAGACTAAAGATAAAGTTGATAAGGGTGTCACTTACAGAATGAGACCTACTGTCAATGTCAATGAAAACATAAATTGCGTAAACAAGTCCATCTTATAATAATATCCAACCGAAGATTGATGTCGGAATAAAAAATATTCCAATTCTTTTAAACCAAGGTAAATTCATTTGAAGTGTTTTTAAAGTATATAAATTATTAGGATTAGAATTGAACAAATTATTATCAGAAGATTAAACCAAACTTTCTGTAAGAGATTTATTGTCTTGGGACTGCCTAAAAGAAAAAATATCTTTCGGATGCTGATGAAATTAATCACAATGAGAACGATTGGTAAAATGAGAAAGAAAAGAATAGACGAATACTTTTCTTTGTTTGCCAATTCGTGTAAGTTAGAAATTAAAGTTGTGTGTGGCATAAAAACACTTTTCATTAAAAGTGCTGCGATGATGTACAGCGGAATAATAAGCCACCACCAACTTATAACTGATTTGTCTTTTGCTTTTGTGATTGAGTTTGCTATCATATCCTGATGTTTTAATTGAGACACTTCTGGCTTCGTCATTTGAGTTAGTTTTTCTTCAAAGTTTTTATTTCCATAATCAATAATGCTAAAGGTTAAATTTGGTTGCACTTTTCCCTAAGTTTTTCCAACCCTCTTGATAAAAGAGATTTAAGGGTTCCTTCTTTGATGTCAAGGATTTCAGCAATTTCTTTATTTTCCTTTGCTTCAAAGTATCTCAATGCAATTACTTCCTGATATTGAGTGGGAAGGGTTTTTAAGTGTTTAAGAACAGCTAAAAATTGGTCGTGCTTTTGAAGTTCATGTTCCATCTTTTTCTTGTCATCGTGCATAAATTGGTTAGAAGCAGTTTTGTTTTCAAAGTCAATACTCCCAAATAAAGAATTGTGTTTCTGTATGTGCCGAAAATATTGGTTCAATTCATTTGTCGCTATGGGATAAAGCCAAACTTTTATTGAAATCCCTCTATAAGAGAATTTGTCAATGTGCCTGAAAGCTTTGAAAAAAGTGTCTGCTGCAATGTCTGCTGTGTCGTCAAAGTTGCCGGTCCTGCGAAGTATATCGCCGAAAATATACTTGTAGTACATTTTGAAAAGTTCTGAAAACTCCTCCGAGTTTTGCTTTATTCTATTGAGAAGTTCAATTTCAGTCACTTTGGCTTTTAATATTCTTGAATCAATAATGTAAAAGTGTCGGTTTGGTTGCGTCCGGTCTCAATTTTTTATTAGGGAGATTGAAATCAATACTG
>PKYU01000289.1 GCA_003132765.1 Chitinophagaceae bacterium
ATATTTCCCCTTTACAGAAGCTGGAATACCGGCAATGCCGAAATCATTAAAGCGTCCTGTTAATAGAGCCCCTTGCTCAAGGTAATTTCCTGACCATAAAACACTGGAGTGTACCTGGTCAAATTTCCATTTTGTCGTATCCCCGGCATTTAGCGCAGCAGTTGCTGCAATGAAAACACCATTACCCCGGGTAATAACAGGCGTGGTTGATGCTTGCTGGGGTAGTACAAGGTCTTTATGAGTGCAACTTGCTATATATACTAATCCGCTAACGAGGATAAGCAGGATCAATAATAATTTGTTGTTAAGTAGTTTCATACAAAATATTTAAGAAATGAATAAATTAATAAAAAATGTTAATGCAAACCTAAAACGGGTATTATGCCATATTTATGACCATTGTTAATTCATTCATTGATGTTAATCATGTAGAATGCTATAGTTTCTCATACAAGATGTAGAGTGATGGGCCACTTAGATAATTGGTAAATGGGAGAAATAAATTCCTGCCACTATGAAATCAAATGAAAGGCGAAGAAAAAATGCCTGCAATTCAGGTTACTTTATTTTTTTTGATAAGNNAATCACGTAAAATATTAATAAAATAAGGCCAAAGGTTGCTAAATTCAGAAGAAGGCTAAGGGTAAATATTTTCATATCGTTCCTTAAAATATCCTTATCAGCTGATGCAAAAAAATGCCGATACAAGTCTCTCACCAAAAAGAAAAAAAATAAAAGGCTATGCATCAAACTCAACGAAGTTCTTCTGGCAACAGCAGGTATCCAGAAGAGCATGGCTATAATACCCCATATAGCCAGGAAAGGCTGTCCCATAATTGATTTTATATTTCCCGAGGCAACATCATGGAATAGATACTTTAANNTAAGAGCATAAGAAGATGGTAAAAGTGATACCATCATTCTATTAAAATTATTTTTTGACTGTTGGTTTCCAAAGATTAAAAAAGTAACAGCATAAAGTAGGGTATATCCGGAGAAAAATGCCATCAATTCCATCAGTCGTATGTATGCAAAAAAACTATTTCCCATAAATTAGAATAAGGTCACTAAATGCTGCGCTATTAATTATATTCCAAACATATAATTATAAAAGTATTCAAAAATACAATTTGGGTATGGCGGTAAGTAAGAAATGTTTTCATGATGGCAGAAATGAGAAAAATACTATAAATGAGCCTCGGAAAAAATCTCGCTAAAGATTGAAAACGCTATTGAAAGCTGAATTCAGATCAAGAAGGTAATGAGCGGCAAAAGGGATTCGAACCCTNNTTGGCAAGGTTGCGCTCTACCAACTGAGCTACTGCCGCTTGAGGATATTAAAATTAAAAAAAAAATTCCATTCCAATATTGATATTTTTATTTTCGAAAATCAGGAATTTGCTGGTTATTATCATTTTTTGTTGTATTTCTGTATTCTTATATATGCTTATATATCAAGGGGAAGTTCAATTATTCAATCATAAAAAATATAATTATGGTAGTTCGCTTAACACGACTTCGCATCCCTCCTGATAAGATAAAAGAGGTCAAAAAAATTTATCAAAAACAAATCGTTCCGGAAGTAAGGAAGCAGAAAGGCAATCTTAATGTGATGTTATTGGAGCCTGAAGACGATTCTACAGACTATATTTCATTTACTGCATGGGAAAGTAATGCTGACGCTTCAGCATATGAATCGAGCGGCAAGTATAAAGAAATGGTAGAAAAAATCAACGGAATGTTTTCAGGTAAGATTACTTTTAAAACCTATAAGGCATAAATACAAAAACCAAATATTCGCAAATAACTTCCGATACATATATATGGTGGGAGATGAAGAAATTTTGGGTTCCTTTTTTTCGAGCTCTTCCTGTCTTCGTGTGAAAACTCCGTAGAAGTATTTTTTACATACAACATTTCAAAATATGAAATCCTTTAACCAGCTTATATTTCTTTTCCTACTCGTATTTTTTTCCAAAACCGCCTCTGCTCAAAACAAGGCAATCGATGTGCAGCATTACAGCTTTTCAATTACCCTGAATGACAGTAATAATATTATCCGGGGAAAGGCAGGAATCGAGTTTATAATAAAACAGCCTGCATCCGAAGTGTATTTTGATCTGGCGGGCCCCAATGATCAGACCCGAAAAGGAATGAAAGTGATTAGTGTTACGGAAGGAAATAACGAATTAAAATTTACACAGGACGCCAACCATGTAAATGTTTATTTCAATGAGCCTTTGCCATTGAATGCTGAAGAAAATATTACCATTAGTTATTCTGGAGTTCCTGCAGATGGGTTGATCATCAGTAAAAATAAATTTGATCACCGCACTTTCTTTGCTGATAACTGGCCCAACAGGGCACATAACTGGATCCCATGCAATGATCACCCGGCAGATAAAGCTTCTGTTGAGTTCATAGTTACTGCTCCGGATCATTACCAGGTTATTTCAAACGGGATGCTTGAAGAAGAAACCAATCTCCCCAATCATTTAAAACTTTCTCATTGGAAGGAAGATATGGTCTTGCCAACCAAAGTAATGGTTATCGGTGTGGCTGATTTCGCGGTACAGCTTGCAGCAACCATCGGTTGTATTCCTATAACCAGTTGGGTGTTTCCGGAAAACAGGGATAATGGTTTTGCACAATATTCTGTTTCAAAAAAAATCCTTCCATTCTTTATAAATTATATCGGACCCTATCCATATAAAAAATTAGCCAATGTACAATCCAAAACGATCTTTGGCGGAATGGAAAATGCGGGTAATATTTTTTATTACCAGAATTCTGTAGCATCCGGTTCAGCATTACCAACAAATATTGATTCTGACGAACCGTTGTTTGCTCATGAAAACGCGCATCAATGGTTTGGGGATGAAGCTTCTGAAACTGACTGGCCGCAGGTGTGGCTCAGCGAAGGCTTTGCCACTTATATGACAAATTTGTATATGGAATACCGGTACGGAGTAGACACCCTGAAAAAGAGAATGCAACATGACCGCGATAGGGTGATACAATTTTATAAGGAAAGGAAAACTCCGGTGGTGGATTTTAGTGAACCTGATAGTCTTATGTTACTCTTAAATCCAAATTCCTATGAAAAGGGAAGCTGGGTGTTGCATATGTTGCGACGACAACTGGGTGATGAAGCTTATCAGAAAGGTATACAAAACTATTATGCGACTTATAAAGGAAGTAATGCCTCCACTGATGATTTCATGCATATAATGGAAAAGGTAAGCAAACAAAACCTCGGGGTATTCTTCAAGCAATGGTTATACTCTGCCGGTTATCCCATTATAAAAGGAAAATGGAAATATGATAATAATAATAAGTCTATGCATATTTCGATAAATCAAATGCAGGATTATGTATTTACTTTTCCTTTGCAAATATCCATCCGCGGAGCTCATCAAACGATTATTAAGACTATCAATATCACTAACAGAAACACCAATATTTCCATTCCGCTTGATTTTAAGCCCTTATCTATTATTCCGGATCCTAATGTGAATCTATTGTTCGAAGGAGATATTGCAAACTGGAAGTGATTGGCGCCTGCATATTTCTTTTTTCGGTTTCGAAATCTTATTTTCAAATCGGCTGCAATAAAAATATAAGAAGATTTCTTGTTTTACTTCAGAATTGAGCATAATTTTAATCCAGATCTCTACCTTCTTGATTCCTGACACCCGCCCTTTTATTTCTATCAATCATATAGTAACCATTGTTTTTGCAGTTAACGATAAGAAAAAGGCAGATGCTTTTTTAAACTCGAAAGATTTAAAGGCCAAAATGGATTCAGGTGGCGTAGTTGGCCCACCCACTATCTTTTATTATAATATTGTTCAAAAATATTAGACATGAATTTTGAAAGAAGCCGTTGACTTTCTTATAGTCAACGTCTTTTTTATGTTGTTTTGAATTTATCTTTCAATTCTGGCGTTGTTGTATTTTATTTACCGGATTCACCAAACTGAAGCGGCACCAAAACCTTTATACTTATGTTTCTTCCCATATTAAAAACCCCTACTCTTCCCGTGGTATAGTTAACGGGGTTATATTTAAACCGGNNGTAAGCGCAGTATTTAGGCCGCTATAGATTGCGTACTGCTGGTAAACCTCTTTTTGTTCTGAATAGCTTTGAACGCCAATTTTCAGGTAGGCATTCCTGATATGACTGGATGTATTAAAATTGAATTTTAAGTCAGAAGTAATTCTTGCAGGTGGAACGAAAGGTAAATATTTTACGGAATCAGGAACATTGACCAGGTTTCCATATACCATGCTTAAAGTAGAGTATAATTCTGCCCAAGGAAGGGAAGACGGATGAATGTTTAAACTTACTTCGCCGCCATACAATTCCGCTTTACCTTGTGTGTACTTGTAAACCGGTGCTGCCCCAAGGCCGACAGCATTTAATGAATTATTGATAGAATCGCCACCAAAAACACTATTCAAATCTTTTGAATAAATAAAATCACCGATGCTGTTGTTGAATGCAGTGACTTCGAGATCTACATCCTTTGAGTTGATGCCAAATGTAAGATCCTCCTCAAGACTTGTCTCTGGTGTTAAATTATGATCACCTATTTCATAGACTACGGTTCCATACTGAACACCATTAGCACCGCATTCTGCTATATTTGGCGCTCTCCATCCCCTCGCTATATTAAGTTTCGCAAACACATTTTTATTGAAATTATAGGCGCCTCCAAGGCTGAAAGATAATCCGCTGAAGTGTGAGGTGAATCCGGCAAACTCATGAAAAGCGTCCGCTGATTGTGGTTCCGCAGGCTCCTGTGTGGTAGAATCAACCCAATGATCCTCTCCGTTAAAAGTTCTAGTATCGTATCTTAATCCTCCGCTTAAATTAAGATTTCCGATCTTTTGGCTTGCGATAGCGAAGCCACCGATTTGGAAATAATTATAATTTGGTATCAGCAGCAACAGCCCTAAGCTTTTGGAAGATTGATATACACCGTTAGCACCTACAGACATATTAAAGCCACCTTTTTGGGGAATTATATATCGTACATCATAAGTGAGTGCATTAGATGAATAATAAATTATGGGCGTGTTAGGAGAAGCAGGATCGTTATTTTCCTGGCGCTGGTTTTTTTGCCAGCTAAAAATTGCTTTGAGGCTTCCACCACCAATGGCATAACTGTTATCCCAAACTATTTTGGAATGCCTTATTCTTTGATTGATCACAAATGGCGTGAATGAAACCTGCTCCTGGTGTGTTGGCAGTTCATAGGTGGGTTCACCACCATTCAAATCAGGATAAGAGACCGGCCTTTCCAATTGGCCTGTGGCGGAATCTCTCGTACCATCAACAATTCCTGTATGCATTTCAAAATAGCTCGCGTGCAATTGCGTGTAGCCCCATTTTCGATGTAGGCCTATTGTTCCATCTATATTGAAGTTGCTGAATTGTGAATTAATCACGTAACCGTCGTTTGGATTTTGGTATGCATGCGCCATGGTATTATCAATTCTGGCGCTCCACGCAATTCCGTTTTTTGTGCCGGCCATGTGTGCCATGGCACTCATCAGGCCATTATTGGTTTGGTAATTATACATTGCATCCGCTTTCATTTCTCCTTCAGGAAGGGATTGTTCCGGAATGAGATTAACTACTCCGGCTATAGCATCTGAACCATAAGCCAGTGAAGCAGGACCTTTCAGGATTTCATACCTGTTAACTGCATTTGGATCTGCTTCAATACCAAATTCATCAAACCAGGTTTGATCAACCTGCTGGACTCCATCATTGATCGTTAGTACCCGGTTATATCCTAAACCCCTGATAACCGGTTTGGCAATACTTTGTCCATCTGTAATACCCGAAACACCAGGGACTTTGGTAATGGCGTCTATTACATTCGTTGAGGAATTCTGTAACAGATAATCATTACCTACAACCGTTACCGGTGTTNNATTGATTATCAGTAGGAGCAATAACCCCGGTGATAACTACATCTTTTAATTGAATTGGTGATGGTTCCAGTTTAAAGTCTTCCCTGGAAATTCCTTTAATTCTAATGTCAGCAAGTTTTGTAGCGTACCCGACAAGATGGACTTCAACAAGATAGGTTCCCTCGGGAATATTTTTGATCACATAATAACCGGTTGAATCAGATTCAGCGCCGGTTTTGATGCCTGGAATATTTATAATCACTCCGTTCAATGGCTGATTGTTATGCAAATCAAGGACTATGCCAGATAACCGATTTTGTGCCTGGGAAAAAAAAGGGGTTATGAAAAAAGATAGTGCAATTAATAAAACTATATGAGGTTTCATATATTTAAAAAGTTTTACAGCTGTCAAATTTTATTTAAAGCCGATTAAATAAATTCCCGGGATAATCCATACTCTACATTTCGTATGGGTGTGAACTCATGACCGGGGGTTGGCAATGCTTATTTTTTTAAACATTGAGTAATTAATTCTAAAAAATCAGGAGAATAAATGATCCGGAGGCGGGAAAAAAATATTTATACAGGGAGATTTATAGAAAAAAGAACTGTTTGATGCATTTTGATCAGGACTAGCAAAGGGTAAGCATAAAGCGCCTGTCAAAGGAAATTTTTCAGTCTGGAAATATTTTGCGATTTGGAAGCTGATCGTTTGCCCCGGAAATGAATTTTCACTGGAATTGGTTTTCCCCCAAGCAGCAAGGTCCCGGATATATTCATCTTCATCACCATCGTGCAAAGCATAATATACGATTTCTCCTTTCGAAATTGAGATTTTTATAATGTCATATAATTTGCCGTCCGCAATAATTTCTTTTTTATTAACGAGGCGATAACCTTTTTTCAATGAAGAAAAAACCGTGTAAGAAGCAAGAGGAATTGTAAAATCAGCATCTGAATATGCCTCTGCGTTTATTTTACAAAGCTGTATTTCCCCCAAATAGAAAAAAAACAACCCAAACGAGTTGAATCCGAACAAAACAATTAATAATATGCAAAAAATCTTTTTTATAGTAGCAGTAATAAAATTTTGAATAGAGGCCGAAGTTACGAAATACATTTATTCAAGTTTATAAGGCAATTATTTTTTCGGTTTACTGCCTGGATTAGTCAACTAATTTGATTATTTAAGTAAACTTGTAAATATATCAAAGTATTATTTTCGTAGATACCTGGCTGGTATTCCTGAGGCTGGCAGAAGATCACTGGAAAATCATGATGAATGAGGTTAAATGGGAAATGGAAATCAAAAAAACCACCCTCTTCAGGATGGCTTTGTTTGTTTAACTATAAATAATTACTATGACAACTATATAACTAATAGAATTAAGATTTATTGTATTTGCAAGCTGATCAAATAACCATATGTATTCTGATTTGGCAAATAAGTAAGTAAACAAAGCATGGATTATGAATGATTTAGAGACAAAATGAGCTCGTAAAAAATATAATGATATTATTTTTTTAATCATTATTTTCACTTTTAAAATTCCCGTATGTCTCTATTTAGAATCCTCACTCCTATTATTTTTTCTTTAATTTCCTTAGTATTATTTGCTCAGCCGCCGCAAGGCATTAATTGGGCTAAGGATGGAAATAGTTTTTATCAATCTACAGATGATGGAATTGAACAAGTGGACCTGGCTGCCTCGAAGATAGATATAATTCTAACTAAGGAAACTCTTACACCACCCGGTGCAACGGAACCCATGAAGGTTCGGAATTTTTTCTTTTCAAACGACGGAAAAAAAGTACTTATCTATACTAACTCGAAACGGGTTTGGCGCTATGATACACGTGGTGATTATTGGTGGGTTGATCTTGCAAATCACACTTTAAAGCAATTAGGCAAAGGTCGGCCTGCATCATCTTTAATGTTTGCTAAGTTTTCCCCTGATGGCAAAAAAGTGGCGTATGTAAGTAACTATAACATTTTTGTAGAAGACCTGGTTAGTGGNNAAATACAACAACTCACAAAAGATGGCAGCCGTGAATTAATAAACGGAACATTTGATTGGGTATATGAAGAAGAATTTTTTTGCAGGGATGGATTCAGGTGGAGCGAAGACAGTAAGAAGATTGCTTATTGGCAAATTGATGCAAAGAATACAAAAGACTACCTGATGACTGATAACACCGATTCAATTTATCCATTCGTAAAGCCGGTGGAGTATCCTGTGGCAGGGCAGTCACCTTCGCCTTTTAAAATCGGGGTTGTTACAATTTCCAATGCCACTACAAAGTGGATGAAAATTCCAACCGATCCAAAATTGCAATCTTATGTACCAAGAATGGAATGGGCCGATGATAATAATGAACTCATTATTCAGCACCTCAACAGAAAGCAAAACACCAGTGACATTATGCTGTGCGACATTTCTACCGGGGCTTCAAAGACTATTTATGAAGAAAAAGATTCAGCATGGATTGATATTTTACCGTTGTGGGATGAAGCCTATTCTTACGGTGGATGGGACTGGCTGAACAATGGGAAAGAATTTTTATGGGCCAGTGAGAAGGATGGCTGGCGGCATTTATACAGAATCAGCCGCGATGGTAAAAAAGACAAGCTGATAACAGTCGGCGATTTCGACGTGATGAAAATAAGTGCAATTGATGAAAAAAATAATTATATCTACTTTGATGCCTCTCCCTATAATGCTACACAAAAATATTTGTACAGAACCACGCTTGATGGCAATGGAATTCCCGAGCGTATTAGTCCGATAAGTGAAAAAGGAACCAATGTTTATGATGTTTCGCCCGGTGCCAGATTTGCTTTTCATACTTTTTCCAATTATTACACACCGAACCAGGCTGAATGGATTTCATTGCCCGATCATAAATTTATTCACGGCAACGACGTGGCTGAAGCGATGAAAAAATTCTATTTGGAAAAAACAAAATCCAATGTTTCATTTTTCACCATAAAGAATGAAGAAGGTGTTTCTATGGATGCATGGATGGTGAAGCCCACCAATTTTGATTCAACGAAGAAATACCCGGTTCTGTTTTTTGTGTACACGGAACCTTGGGGGCAAAATGTGAAAGATGAATACGGAATAACCAATAATCGTTTATACGACGGAAATCTTGCAGATGATGGCTATATCTATATTTCCATTGATAATCGCGGAACTCCTGTACCAAAAGGAAGGGCATGGAGGAAAATTATTTACAGGAAAATCGGATTGGTCAATATCCGGGACCAGGCAATGGCTGCAAAGGAAATTTTTAAAATGCCTTTTGTAGATACTTCGCGGATAGCAGTGTGGGGATGGAGTGGAGGCGGTTCGGCGACTTTAAACCTGATGTTTCAATTTCCCGGTATTTACAAAACCGGAATTGCCATTGCTGCAGTAGCTAACCAATTGACTTATGATAATATTTACCAGGAGCGCTACATGGGATTACCACAGGAGAACATGCAGGATTTTATAAAGGGCTCACCGGTTACTTATGCAAAAAACCTGGAGGGGAATTTATTATATATTCATGGAACGGGCGACGATAATGTACATTATCAAAATGCAGAAATGTTGCTGAATGAATTAATAAAATATAATAAACAATTTCAGTTTATGCCTTATCCCAACAGATCTCATGGCATTTTTGAGNNGAAGGAACAACCGAACATCTGCAAACTCTATATACTAATTATTTAAGGAAATTTTGCCCGCCGGGAGGAAGATGATTATTGCTTCGGCATTTTATTGAAGGCTTTGCAAGTGCGTGATAGGGCTTGTAGAATTATTATAAAATCCCAATAATTTTTACTTTAAGTTTTGGTGATAGTTAATATTATTTTTTTTTCATTTCCCCTATTTTAATAGCAGAACAAAAATCGCTGGGGTATTATTTCAATTGTAAAATCTTTTGCCTCCATTAACTCTCCATCGAGGTGGGCCGGAACAAGCTCCGGGGCACTTACACANNCCGTGGGAATATGCGACAATTGGCAGTGAAAGGTGTTCTCCTTTAGAAACTTTTCTTATGTAAAAGAAACGTCGGAAGACGGGAATCTTCTTAATATATACAAGATCAAGTTTGCCATCCTCCAGTGAAGCTTGTGGAGCTACCAAAAAACCTCCGCCATACCTAGAACCATTTGCAACGCTCACCATAAAAAGTCGTTCTTTTAATGAATGACCATTCCAGGTAATGGTGATTTCTTTTTCAGTATAATAGAATATTTTCCTCAAAACTACAGCAAGGTATGCCAGGAACCCGGCAGATAAAAACCTTTTGAGCCCCATTGCTTTAACCACTTCACCATCAAAGCCGATGCCCACTCCATTGATAAAATATCTGCCATTGCATATACCTGAATCTACTCTTTTGCAAATACCACTCAATGCGCCTTTTAAATAATCCTCAACTGTTTTATTGCCATACAATTTCCAGGCAAAGTCATTACCACTGCCTCCTTTAAAGAGAGCAATAGGAACCTTAATGTCAGGATACTTATTGATAAAATGGTTAAGCGTTCCATCTCCGCCTATTAACCACACTTCACTAAAAATTTCTAATTCCTCCGGCCACGCTGAAGAGAAAGTTTTAAAAAGAATTTGCTTTTCAGTGAGATTATTTTCAATTAGGGATAGTACTTTTTTAGCTTTACCTTTTCCTGCCAGAGGGTTGATTAGGGTTGCAATCATTCTGTTTGAAAAAGTATGCGTACTCATCAAATTTGATTATTCTATGATCAGGATTTCTCAGTAAAAGATGAAATCAAATATAAAATTATTTAGAACCATTTATTGTTTTGTAATTTCCGAAAGCCAAATCCTATTGGCCTTTTTCCCATACTGGTAAGTTCGCAATTAACTTCCTTTATTTCTAAAATAATAATGGTCTATTTTAAAAGCGATACTCGCGATCTAAAAATCCGGTTGGAAATCAGGTTCAAACGCAATTCGAAATATATGAAAATGAGTGCTATATTATTTAATTTTTGAATAGATAGATAAGTTGGATATCAAACATTATTGTGCATATTTCCTTTGCCAAGCCAAATTCTTTTCCCAGCCGTCTATTGCATATGTTCAACAAAATTTTTGATTAATGGATTTTTATTGAATTTTTTTGACTTTAACGATGGATATTTGCAGTATCAGGACAAANNTAATAAACCTTCAACTTTATTTGATAAAGTTTGGGATTCACACGTAGTACGTAAAATTGAAGATGGCCCGGATGTATTTTTTATTGACCGCCATTTTATACATGAAGTTACCAGCCCGGTTGCTTTTCTGGGTCTTGAAAAAAGAGGTATAAAAGTAATGTCGCCCGAACACACATTTGCTACTGCCGATCATAATACGCCGACTATCAATCAGCATCTGCCGGTAAAGGATCCATTATCTGCCAACCAACTTAAAGCATTGGAACAGAATTCGAAAAAATATGGCATTTCACATTGGGGATTAGGCAACCCGAAAAATGGGATTGTTCATGTGATCGGACCTGAAAATGGTATTACCCTTCCAGGGATGACGATTGTTTGCGGAGATTCGCATACCTCAACGCATGGGGCCTTTGGCTGTATTGCTTTTGGTATTGGTACTTCGGAAGTCGAAATGGTTTTATCTTCCCAATGTATTATGCAGCCGAAGCCATTAAAAATGCGCATAAGCGTAAACGGTAAGCTGGGGAAAGCGGTTACGCCTAAAGATGTGGCTTTATATATTATTTCTAAATTAACAACTNNATTTTGTAGAATATGCAGGGGAAGTTTTTGAAAAAATGAGTATGGAAGGCCGGATGACAGTTTGTAATATGAGTATTGAAATGGGGGCAAGAGGAGGCATGGTCGCACCGGATGAGACAACTTTTGCCTACATCAATGGACGTGATCTTGCCCCAAAAGGTGAAGCCTGGGATGAGGCGCTGGCCATTTGGAAAACGCTAAAAACAGATGCTGCNNCATAGAGCCAATGATCACCTATGGAACTAACCCGGGAATGGGTATTGGAATTTCCAGGAAGATACCCAGGGCTGCGGATCTGAAGGGAGGCGCCACAACGTATGAAAAATCTCTTAAATACATGGGCTTTGCTGAGGAAGAGCAAATGATCGGGAAAAAAGTCGATTATGTTTTTATCGGAAGCTGTACCAACGGTCGCATCGAAGATTTCAGGGCATTTGCATCTATTGTGAAGGGGCGAAAAAAAGCAGACCATGTTACCGCATGGGTTGTCCCGGGTTCTCATGTTGTTGAGCAGCAAATCAAAGAAGAAGGTATTTTAGATATATTGCATGAGGCTGGATTTCAATTGCGGCAGCCGGGTTGCTCGGCATGCCTTGCAATGAATGATGATAAAATTCCGGCGGGGAAATATGCTGTGAGTACCAGTAACCGTAATTTCGAGGGCAGGCAAGGACCGGGGAGCCGCACGATGCTGGCGAGTCCATTTATGGCAGCGGCAGCAGCAGTTACCGGATTCGTAACAGATCCCAGAGATTTACTCTGATAAAAAACAAAAACAATTCAAATAGTATTATGGCTTACGATAAATTTAATATCCTAAAAAGTACCGCAGTTCCTTTGCCAATTGAAAATGTGGATACAGACCAGGTTATTCCTGCCCGGTTCTTAAAGGCTACCAAGAGGGAAGGTTTTGGTGATAACCTTTTTCGCGACTGGCGCTATAATAATGATAACACCCCTAAGCAGGATTTTGTATTAAACAATCCTGTTTATTCCGGTAAAATATTAGTGGCGGGAAACAATTTTGGAAGCGGAAGCAGTCGTGAACATGCTGCCTGGGCATTGTATGATTATGGTTTCCGGTGCGTGGTATCAAGTTTTTTTGCTGATATTTTTAAGGGAAATGCCATCAATATTGGTATCTTGCCAGTACAGGTTAGCCCTTCATTTTTAGATAAGATTTTTCAAGCTATTGAAGCTGATCCAAAAACAGCTTTGGAAGTGACCCTTCCCGAACAGACGATTACGCTTTTAGCAACAGGTGGAAAAGAATCATTTAATATTAACGGGTACAAAAAACATAACCTGTTAAATGGTTATGACGATATTGATTACCTACAGGCAATGAAAGAAGATATTTCCGCATTTGCAACTGCACGGTCAATCTAACCAGTTATTCCGCACCCCGCAAATTATTAGAAAGCAAATTTGAAAATTTACAAAAGCAATAACGCNNAGTATCTTTTTCTTCTTCAGAAAAATTAACTATAGCCCAAATTCTCTTGACGGAAGTAAAGGTTGATCGGATCGAAATTGCCTCTGCAAGAGTATCGGAAGGAGAATTCGAGGCTGTAAAAAAAATTACCAAATGGGCTAAACAAAATGACTTTCTTAATAAAGTTGAAGTACTCACTTTTGTAGACGGGGATGTTTCGGTTAACTGGATGCTGGATGCAGGCGCTAAGGTGATGAATTTACTCACTAAAGGGTCACTGAATCACCTCACTCATCAAATAAAGAAAAAGCCTGCGGAACATTTTTCTGATATTTCAGGCGTTATCTCTCTGGCGAAAAAAAAAGGTTTGGAATGCAATGTTTACCTCGAAGATTGGAGTAACGGTATGCGTAATTCCAAAGAATATGTTTTCCAATTTTTGGATTTTCTAACCAAAGAGCCGGTAAAAAGAATTTTATTGCCTGATACGCTGGGTGTTTTGACTCCAACTGAAACGTATGAATATGTATCGTCTATTGTTAAACGATATCCTAAAATTCATTTCGATTTCCACGCCCATAATGATTACGATTTGAGTACTGCAAATGTGCTGGAGGCAGTAAAAGCGGGAGCTCAAGGATTGCACCTGNNTTCTGTTGTTGAAAAATCTCTATACTCCGTAAGCAAACTGGTGGAAACATTTTCTGGTTTCAGGATATCGGCCAATAAACCCATTGTTGGTGAAAATGTATTTACCCAAACAGCAGGCATCCATGCAGATGGTGATAAAAAGAATAATCTTTATTTCAACGATCTTATCCCTGAAAGATTTGGCCGGAAGCGTAAATATGCTTTGGGCAAGATGAGCGGGAAGGCCAACATTGAGAATAACCTGCTTCAGTTGGGTATTCAATTGTCTGATACTGATTTGAAGAAAATAACACAACGGATTATCGAATTGGGAGACCGCAAAGAAACGGTCACCCAGGCAGATCTCCCTTATATCATTTCGGATATACTGGATAGTAACAGTATTTCAGAAAAGGTGCAGTTAAATAATTATGTGCTTACCCATTCAAAAAATTTACGGCCGTCGGTAACTTTAAGTATGAGTATTAACGGAGAATCGTTTGAGGAACATGCACAGGGAGATGGCCAGTATGATGCCTTTGTAAATGCGTTAAAGAAAATTTATAAACACAAGAATATAGAATTGCCTGACCTAGTCGATTACGAAGTACGCATTCCTCCGGGAGGTAAGTCTGATGCATTATGTGAGACCATCATTACCTGGTTTCATAAGCAAAAGGAATTTAAAACACGTGGATTGGATAGTGATCAGACAGTGGCTGCAATCAAGGCCACCGAAAAAATGTTGAACCAAATATAGGTAAACACAAAGGACAAATGGGATGAAAAAATATTCACTTTGATTCTTATGGTTTTCTTTGGGATATACTTCAATTACCTGGTAATTATTTCTTTGATTATTTGGGCTTAAAAAATAGAAAATGAAGAAGCATATATTAATTGTTCCCGGCGATGGTATTGGCCAGGAGGTTACAGCAGTTGGAAAAAAAGTTTTGGAGGCAATTGCCACAAAGTTTAATCATGTTTTTACCTATGATGATGCTTTAATCGGTCATGTTGCCATTGAAGCTACCGGTAATCCTTTGCCCGGTGAGACTTTGGCAAAAATGAAAAATGCAGATGCCGTACTTTTTGGAGCTGTTGGTCACCCAAAATATGATAACGATCCATCTGCAAAAGTCAGACCGGAGCAGGGTTTACTGAAAATGAGAAAAGAACTGGGATTATATGCTAACATTCGTCCAATAATATTATTTGATGAATTATTGGGCGCATCCAGCATTNNTTCCGGGAACTAACCGGAGATATCTATTTTGGTGAAAAGGGAAGAAAGAACAATGGAGATACTGCCTTTGATGTGGCAGAATATAGCCGTTATGAAGTAGAACGGATTGGCCGGAAGGCCTTTGAAGCAGCAAGAACAAGAAGAAAGAAATTATGTTCCGTTGATAAGGCAAATGTCTTAGAAACAAGCCGGCTGTGGCGTGAAGTAATTCAAAAATTAGCCCCGGAATATCCTGATATTGAGATTGAATACCAGTTTGTAGATGCCACAGCGATGTTATTGATAAAAGACCCTTGTCGGTTTGATGTGGTTGTTACGGCCAATTTATTCGGAGATATTTTANNTTTATGAACCGATTCATGGTTCTGCACATGATATAACCGGCAAGGGTATTGCTAACCCATTAGCTTCAATTCTTTCAGTAGCATTATTGTTAGATATTTCCTTTGGCTTGAAAACAGAGGCAGGCCTGGTGATCAACGCTGTTGATAAAGTTTTAAAAGAAGGATTCAGGACAAGAGATATAGCTGACGTTACGACGCCGGGTGATAAGATTTTGGGCACAAAAGCAATGGGTGAATCAGTATTAAAGTATTTATGAAATGAATAGTATTGATTTCAGGGAAAGTATTAAAGGGAATGAGCCACCCTCGGAATCATCTGATCAGCTTAAAGCATTATGGTATGATGCGAAAGGCGATTGGAAAAAGGCCCATGAAATCATTCAGGATATTGATGATAAAAATGCATCCTGGATACACGCTTACCTTCACCGAAAAGAAGGAGATACTGGAAATGCAGATTATTGGTACAGCCGGGCTGGAAAGAGAAGGCCCTCCATGGCATTGGAAAACGAGTGGGAGGAATTGGTTGCTTCATTCATTTGATTACCTTTCATAATGTATTAATTTCTATTAGTCTGTTTCTTTCTTTTTAAAAGGAGATAAACAATAAATGTTCAGTTCATTGGTCACAAACAGGTATTTTCCTGGTCATATCAAGATCATTCTCATTAATCATCGGTTATTCCTTTTTTTTATCTTCAGAAAAAATTGTCCAATGAAAACCCTGCTATTGATTTTGTTTNNTTTGAATATAAATTTTAACGGGTTTCATAAGCCATCAGAAAATCCTGTTTTGAAAGCGGATACTACTTTTATATTTAAGGATCCAATATCCGGGCAAATGGTTAGGTGGCAAAAAGCAGATGTATTTAATCCGGCAGCCATTGTAAAGGGTAACAAAATATACATGCTCTTTAGGGCTGAAGATAATCCGGCGGCAGCTCTTGGTGGAAGAACATCACGGCTTGGATTAGCCGAAAGTACCGATGGAATTCATTTTAAAAAATTTCCTGTTCCTGTTTTATACCCCGATAATGACGAATTTAAGCAATTCGATTATCCCGGGGGATGTGAAGATCCCCGGCTCGTGCAAACCGATGATGGATTATATGTGGTAACCTATACAGCATGGGATAATAAAATAGCAAGATTATCTGTAGCATTTTCCAAAGACCTTATTCATTGGCAAAAGAAAGGACCAGCCTTTGCTGTAGCATATAAAGGGAAGTTTAGGGATACCTGGAGTAAATCGGGTTCTATTGTAACCAAAATGGTAAGCGGTAAACAAGTGGCTGCAAAGATTAGAGGGAAATACTGGATGTATTGGGGCGAACAATTTATTTACCTGGCATGGTCAGGTAATTTGTATGACTGGTATCCATTGCTAAATGATTCAGGGGCTTTGAAATCTTTAGTAGCTCCAAGGCCTAAGAAGTTTGACAGCGACCTGACGGAATGCGGTCCACNNCTGAAAAAGGAATTGTACTGTTATATAATGGCAAAAATGCAACAAATGATGATGCATATCCTTCATTGGCCAAGGGTACCTATTCCACAGGGCTGATCTATTTTGACAAAAATAATCCTGAATTGGTAATTAATCGTTCGGATACAAGTTTCCTTAGGCCTTCACTTCCGCATGAAATTAGCGGACAATACAAAGCCGGAACCACCTTCTCTGAAGCGCTTATTTATTTTCTGGGAAAATGGTTTTTATACTATGGCACCGCAGATTCTTTTGTAGGTGTTGCTACTTCTGAATAATTTTTGCCGAAACTGCAAATTAATTCGTGTCGTTAATTAGCGTTTTTCTAAGTCTGCGTGAATCGAGATAAATTTGAAATCCAATATTTAAATTTAAATCACTTTGATATGTGGCAGTTCCAAATCCTATTAGCCCATCGTATTTTAGTAAACTTTCAAGGCTGATATTAGGTGAAAGGAAATATGAATATCCTGGTCCGATACCAACTCCGAGGCCATCAGTATTGCCAGTGCCGGTAATGTGTGAACCTGCTATACCCGTAGTTGCTTCCAAAAAGAATTGGGAATGTTTCATAAGCGTCATATTTTTTTTATCCGGAATAAAATATCGGGAGAGAAGCCCTGCGCCATAGGTTACCTTATCATTGCCTGAAACCGACTGTAAATCAATACTTATGTAAGTTCCTACAGCAAAATTATTATGGATAAAAAATGCCAGCTTTGGTTCTATTTGCATTTGAAAAACAGAGCCCTTTTGTAAACCCAAATCAAAATTAGCGATGTCTCCGCCAAGAAGAATATTACCCTTTTGATTTTGAGAAAAAGCATAGTTTGATATCAAAAAAATGGCAGCAAGCGATAAGCAATACATTTTTTTCATAACTCAATTTTTAATATTATTGACAGACTCATCTTCAAATCTCTGCCAATTCAATGTTTTAAGCAACCTGTAATAGTTGACTGGAAAAATACAGAATCGTTTCCTTTTAAATGTATTATTTGTGTAATACTCATCGTGAATACCGATTAATGATCGCGAATTTCTTATAACTTTCTGTGGGCTGACAATTCAAGCAAATAAAAGAGCTAAATCGAA
>PKYU01000299.1 GCA_003132765.1 Chitinophagaceae bacterium
AAGATAGATTACAAAGGGTTTATATTTTTTGGATTAATAAAAGTGGAAGATGAACCAATGATTATTGAGTATAATTGTCGTATGGGAGATCCTGAAACTGAGGTTGTCATGTTACGGTTACAAAATGATCTGGTAGAATTACTTATTGCAGCAGAAAACGGAAAGTTGAAAGAAAAGAGCATTTCAATAAATCCTAAATCAGCTGCTACGATTGTAGCCGTAAGCGGAGGATACCCTTTGGCTTATAAGAAGGGATATGCTATAGATTTTGATTACCTGCAAAATCCGGAAGCAATAAAAAGAATAGATACAAATGGTGGCGTAATGGTTTTTCACGCAGGTACAAGAGAGGATGGGAATTTTATTGTTACTAACGGAGGAAGAGTACTTGCTGTTTCGGCTTTGGCCGGTTCATTACAGGAAGCTTTAAAGCTTTCTAGAAAGACCCTGGAACAAATACATTATGAAGGGATCTATTTTAGAAATGATATTGGGCATGAATTTATTCATTAAAATTTATTAATCAATTTTTTCAGAATTCCTGAAAATTTTTTATCAGGTTTCTGCATAAAATTTTCCTTTTCGCATAAAATATGGTATTTCTACGTTTTCCATTTACCAGGTTGTAAAAAAAGTTAATAACAAAACTTATAAATCCAGGTTGGTTTACAATTGTTAATTCGAAATATTTCCTACAACTTTGCAGCATTCATTATTTTTTAATATGTATTTAAAACATGGGCCTTTTTAATTTTTTCACTCAAGAAATTGCAATTGATCTTGGCACAGCAAATACACTGATTATTCATAATGATGTGGTAGTCGTGAATGAGCCTTCCATTGTTGCGTTGGATCGTAATAATCCAAAAAATATTCTGGCGGTGGGAAAAAAGGCACTAATGATGCATGAAAAGACCCATGAAAGTATAAGAACGGTCCGTCCTCTGAAAGATGGTGTGATAGCAGATTTCAATGCTGCCGAGTTGATGATAAGGGAGATGATCAAGAAAATTTATCCTAAAAAGCCATTATTTCCACCAAGTTGGCGCATGATGATTTGTATTCCAAGCAGCATTACAGAAGTTGAAAAGCGTGCCGTAAGGGACAGTGCAGAACAGGCTGGTGCAAAGGAGGTTTATCTTCTACATGAACCAATGGCCGCTGCCTTGGGGATTGGAATTGATGTAGAGGAACCTGTAGGTAATATGATTATAGACATTGGCGGAGGCACAACAGGCATCACTGTAATAGCCCTCGCAGGTATAGTCTGCGACCAGTCAATAAGGATAGCGGGCGATGAGTTTACAGGCGATATTATGGAAGCGCTTCGCAGGTATCATAGCCTTTTGATTGGGGAGCGAACTGCAGAGCAAATTAAGATTCAGATTGGCGCTGCAATGAAGGACATTGATAATCCTCCTGAAGATATGCCCGTGAATGGTAGAGACCTCGTAACAGGAATTCCTAAGCAAATAATGGTGAGTTACCAGGAAATTGCAGAAGCTCTGGATAAATCAATTTTTAAAATTGAGGAGGGAATACTTAAGGCACTTGAAACTACCCCTCCCGAGCTTGCCTCAGATATTTATAGAAGGGGTTTGTATTTAACGGGTGGCGGGGCTTTACTAAGAGGGTTGGACAAAAGGCTTGCAGCGAAAATTAAGCTCCCTGTTCATGTGGCAGACGATCCTCTAAAAAGTGTAGTTAGGGGAACAGGTCTCGCATTGAAACATTATGACAGGTATCCATTTGTAATGAGATAAAACTGTGGCTTCGATTGATTCCACCTAAGCTGAAAAGGTAAGAATATTCCACAGATTGATGTATATTTCCAACAAACTTATTTAAATATACCCGGTATTCGTCGGGACGGATTAGCCTGTTATGCGCAATATTTTTCTTTTTATCCGCATTTATTTTAATTTCCTTTTCTTTTTGGTACTTATGGGAATATCGTTATTTATGGTATTCAATTACAACCGGTATCAACATACAATTTATTCCGCAGCCGCAGGGGAAATTACCGGTAAAATTAGCAATCAATATAATTATGTGGAATCTTATTTCCAGCTTAAAAATACGAATGATTCGTTGGTAAAAGCAAATGCTGAATTATACAATAAACTCAGGAAAGATTTTGAATTGCCGGATACCGTAACTAAACTTGAAATAGATACTATTAAAATTGATACCATTCTTCGGGAGAGAAAATATTTATACCTGCCCGCCAAAGTGGTTGGTAATACTGTAAGCCTGGAAAATAATTATATTCAATTGCATCGGGGACTAAAACAAGGCGTGGTCGCGGATCTTGGCGTAACAGATATCAATAACGCCGTTGTTGGATCTGTGGTTGATGTTAGCAGTAATTATTCAGTAGTTATGAGCCTTTTGCATCACCAAAGTATCGTTAGCGCCAAGCTGAAAAAAAGTGGTGATTTAGGGAGTATTATTTGGGATGGAATTCGACCCAACATTGTAATATTGAAAGATATTTCTAAAGATGTTAGGGTAAATAAGGGAGATACGGTAATTACAAGTGGCTATTCTGATAAATTTCCATATGGGCTTGTCATTGGCACAGTTTACCAAATTGAAAACGACAAGACAAGTACAACTTATATTATTAAGGTGAAAACTGCTGTAAATTTTAATAACCTCCAGTATGTTTATATTATCGGGAATCTTCAAAAAGATGAACCTCAGAAACTCCTGAATCGTGTAAAAAAAATCAATGAGTAGCCTGGTTAAATATATTGTTCGTTTTTGCCTTTTTATATTGGTCCAAGTTTTTGTGCTCAACCAGATACCTCCACTACATCATTTTGTAACGCCATACCTTTATTTTTTATTTATTCTCTGGTTACCTTTCAAAATGAGAAGGCGCTTCCAAATGATTCTTGCATTTCTCCTCGGGTTTACTCTTGATTGCTTTACAAAAACTTACGGATTACACGCAGCAGCATGTGTTTTAATAGCCTATGGGAGGCCTTTTTTAATAAATCTTCTCATATCACAAGAGGGATCTGGTNNCATTTTAACGCTTGCACATCATTCATTTCTTTTCTTTCTGGAGGCATTGCAAATGGGTGGTTTTTTTTATTTCTTTCTTAAAACCATTATTTCTGCAGCAGTAAGTCTTCTATTAATATTATTAACAGAATTATTATTCCCCAGGAATCAAAGATTCAAAACTAATACCGTTTAGACATATTATTTTTGCATAAATTTCGTTTTCATTATTCTCAATTTCTTTAAATCCAATTCAGTCTGTGCCTGTTTTTAACCAGCCCCGAAAAAATATTATCAGAGCCTTGTTTGTCTTGATTGCTTTGATAATTATTGCACGGCTCCTGAATTTGCAAGTTCTTAATAATAAACNNACAGGGGAATTTTATTTGACCGCCATGGGAATGCCATATTGCGTAATACCATTATTTATGACCTTATGGTAACCCCTGGTAAACTTAAAGGCGTGGCTATGGATATGGCAGCACTTTGTCGAATACTTGAAATTGATACCGCTGAATTTAGAAAAAGAATCATTACAGCTATTATTAAGAACAAGAGTTACCGGGCCTCGGTTTTTGAACCATTATTGCCACTGGGAAAGCTCGCAAGGCTTAATGAAAGCATGTATAAATTTGTTCCCGCTTTTTATCTCCAGGAACGGCCTGTAAGGGATTATCCGTTTGAGGCAGGGGGAAATATTCTAGGATACTTGTCAGAAGTTGATTCTTCCTTCTTAAAGCGGCATGAAGGTGAGGGGTATCAGGTCGGCGATTATGCGGGAAGAACAGGATTGGAACGTAGTTATGAAAGGGTTTTGATGGGCCAGCGCGGAATAGAATTTTGGAAAAGAGATAATAAAAACAGGCTTACAGAGAGGTTGGATAAAGGCAAGTTCGATACAGCTGCTATTCCCGGAAAAAATCTACATTTATCACTAGACGTCCGATTGCAGATGCTCGGTGAACATTTAATGGAAAATAAAATTGGAGCAATAGTAGCAATTGATCCCAAAACCGGTGGTGTGCTTTCCATGGTGAGCAGCCCCACATATGATCCGGGATTACTAGCAGGCGCTCAAAGGAGAAAGCATTTCCGTGAATTACTTTTAGATCCGCGTCTTCCAATGATAAACAGAACAGTGAATGCTTATTATTCCCCCGGTTCTACATTCAAAACGCTTCAGGGATTGATTGGTCTTCAGGAAGGCGTTATTACTACCTCCACAAGATTTTTATGTACCGGTGCTTTCTATGGATGTGGTAAAAAAATGGGCTGTTTAGATCCTGGATATTTTAATCTTAAGGGGGCAATTACCGTTTCTTGCAATACCTATTTTGCAAATGTAATGCAGCGGGTAATCAATAATCCGGCTTATGGCTCAGTAGATACCAGTTTGAAAGTGTGGGACAGTTACATGTATGCCTTTGGCCTGGGTCATAAACTTGGCGTAGATGTGCCTTCTGAAAAATCGGGTAATATTCCTACTCCGATAACCTACAATAAAATGTACGGCGAAGGTCATTGGAATTTTTGCACATTTAAATCTGTTAGCATTGGCCAGGGTGAAGTAAACGTCACCCCAATACAGGTTGCTAATGAGATGGCCTACCTTGCCAATAAGGGATGGTACATCACTCCTCACCTTGTTGATTCAATTGAAGGAGGAGATACGTTTGGTTTACTTGATTCCTTTCATTTTAAGCATCATCCGCTTTCAATACCTGATTCCTTATTTGAGGCTGTTCACGATGGTTTGCAGGGAGTGATGGAAACCGGTACAGGATCGGCAGCGAAAGTGCCGGGAATAGTTGTTTGTGGAAAAACGGGAACCGTCGAAAATTATTATAAAGGTGTTAAGCAAAAGTCCCATGCATTCTTTGCTGCTTTTGCACCCAGGGAGGATCCGAAAATTGCTATAGCCGTAATTTGCGAAAATGCCGGTTTTGGCGCCAATTCATCTGCTCCTATTGCAAGCCTGATGATTGAACAATATTTGAAAGATTCAATAACCGAGCCAGATCGAAAGGCAAAAATAGAAGAGATCGCTAACCTTAATCTTATGCCACAACGCATTTATGAAGCCTTAAGACAAAGAGATTCTATGATTCATGCTAGAGATACCTCCTACCTTCTTGAAAAGGGTTACCTTAAGATTATGAGCGACACTTCCGGCATTGATGAAGAAGAAGATGATAGTGACGCATTACAGAAGCTAAACAATCTGAAAGAACCGGCTAATACTCTTAATGATTCANNCCTGAAAAACAAAGAAAATCTTTTCCTTCAAATTGATAAAATTTAAAAATATCTTTTAGTTGAAATGCGCAACCAGGTCGTAATATCTAAAGGAATTGACTGGGTAACCATTTGGTTTTATATATTTTTTGTGTGCGTGGGAATACTTTGTATATTCTCAGTAGAGTACCATAATAATGAAAACATACTTCAAAACGTACTTGGGCTAAGAAAGAATTACTCAAGGCAATTATTATTTTTGGGTATTTCGGTCATTATAGCAGTTCTTATCTTGCTAACGGACAGTAAATTTTTTACAGCTATTGCAAATTTGAGCTATGCATTTGGAATTTTACTTATGCTAGCAACATTTGTCGTCGCTAAAGATATAAACGGATCGAGATCCTGGATTCCCTTAGGATTTTTTAATCTACAGCCGGTGGAAACCTGCAAAATTTTCACTGCCCTTNNATTGCTGCAGCGATAATACTTACTCCAGCCGCTTTTTCAATAATGCAGAATGAAACAGGGCTGGCACTGGTATATTTCTCATTCCTTATTCCCATGTACCGCGAAGGGTTGCCTCCTGTATACCTTATAATAGGGTTTTCTTTTGCAATACTTGTTGTGGCTACGATATTAGTTGATAAGAATACGTTGGCGATTATTCTTACCACTATTGCTGCAATAAGCATCTATTTACTCAGGAAAAATATTTATAAGGACAAAGGCATTCTTATTGTCATACTCGGTATATGGATATTATGTGTAGGTATTCAGAGGTTTGTGGTTCCTTATATTTTTAAACATGTTCTCCAGCCTTACCAGGTTGAAAGAATTCTGAATACTTTTGGTGTAGACTATGTACCTGAAGATAATACAGCTGCCCAAAAGCTCGATGAGCAAAAAGAAAGGGAAGCATTAAAAATAAAAAAATTAAAAAAAGCAAGGGAAAATTATAGTGTTAAGCAATCTAAAATAGCGATCGGGTCAGGAGGAGTTATGGGTAAGGGATTCCTGAAAGGAACCCAAACCCAAGGTGATTTTGTACCGGAACAGCATACTGATTTTATCTTCACTTCTGTCGGAGAAAATTTTGGATTTGTTGGTAGCAGTCTGATTGTCCTCTTATATTTATTATTCATGTTACGCATCGTTTACCTTGCTGAAAGGCAGAGAAGTACTTTTAGCAGGGTATATGCTTACAGTGTCGCGGCAATTTTATTTTTTCATGTTACCATTAATATTTGTATGACTGTGGGTCTGGCCCCTGTAATAGGAATAACCTTACCACTTATGAGCTATGGGGGTTCTTCATTATTAACGTTCACTATTTTAATATTTATACTGGTTCGCCTTGATGCTGACAGGCAAATGATATTAAAGTAATTTTTCGAGCAATAGATTGAATACTACCAGGATTTCACCTCAAATTTTGCAAATCAGCTACTGGTTTAAATTAAGAGTTTATGAAGATAATTCCTCTGAGCGAAGGGACCTTTACGGTAGATCAAACGAAGAAATTCATTCCTTACGCTCAGGATAAAGATGATTTGCAACAAAGAACTAAAGGAAGTCTCCTGGTTGAAATTCAACCATTTCTTGTTATCACTTCAAAGGATATACTTCTATTGGACACGGGCCTTGGGTTTGTTGATAAAAACGGGCAACTGCAAATTCATAATAACCTTATCTCGCATGGAATTAAGCCAACTGATGTTACAAAAGTATTGCTATCACATCTTCACAAAGATCATGCTGGTGGGATTGCCCAACCCGGTAAATCTGAATTAAGCTTTAAAAATGCAATGTATTATATCAATAGAAAAGAATGGGACTACGCATTTGAAAAAGGATTTCCATCATTTCATACTGAAGATTTTTTATTACTTCAAGGAACTGATCAATTAGTATTTTCGAATGATGTTGGCACAATTAATGATTATATTTTTTATGAAATATCCGGAGGTCATTCTCCGTTTCACCAGGTATTTCTGATTGATGATGAAGGGGAAAAAGTATTTTTTGGAGGAGATGTTGCACCCCAACTTTTACAAATGAAAAACAGGTTTAGAGCTAAATATGATTATGACGGAAATTGGTCAATGGAATTAAGAAACAAATGGTGGGAATCAGGAGAATTGGAGAATTGGACGTTTCTTTTTTACCATGATATAAAGACGCCAACATTCAAATTCAAACCTGGAATTTAAAGAAAGGCCTGCCCTAAAAAGGGCCGGCCGTTGCTAACCTATGAAAAACACCTAGTTACAAAAATAGGAGAAATTTTAGTTTCTCCAATTATGATTTTTATTTTATATATAAAAAGAAAATATTTATCGGCGCCGCAGAGGTCTCATTTGCTGCGGCCTGCTGTTTTGATTTTGAAGTCTGCGGATCAGTATGCTGCGGAAATCTCTTTCAACATTAAATAAACGGTTAGCTTTTTGAGGGCCCAATGCTCTTTGAAAAGAAGGCTCATATCTTTTCCTTATATTCAGCAATTTTTCTTNNTTCATTTGCAAGCGCAGATCCATTTACATAATCAAGTTGTAGATTGCGTATTTCGTTTTGATATTGGTCATAAACGGGCCAGAATCTTTGAGCCTCATCCGGCGAAAGCTGTAACTTTTGAGTAATAAATGCAACTTTTAAGGCCTGAATTTTTTCATCTGTCTCCTGCGCTTTGATTCCGGTTAAACTGCCAAATATTACCAATACAAGGAGTAAATATTTTTTCATCTTAGGGCGTCGCATTTTTCACTTTTTCTGCATTTATTTTATCAAGGTAATTATTCAAAGCATCAGAATCATTAAGGTAATCTTCCTGGCTGGGCATCTCGCTTAAGTCAGTATTATTTGTGAGCAATTCATTATCCATAATATTTCCATTCTTTTCAAGATATTTTACAATCTCTGTGCTATTCAGTTGGGCCAATCCGGCATTTAATTCATCTTCATTTTTATATTGTAAGGACGCTCTCACATAATCCGGAAGAGAAGCGTTTGCAGCAATTCCAGAATTTCTATCGTCTGTATATGAAGTATTAAACAACTGATATGAAAATACTGCAATAATACCTGTAACTATAGCAGCAGCTGCATATTTCCATATAGTTAATCTCTTTTTGATTGATACAACCTTCACTTCAGGAATCTCAATCTCCTTCTTTAAATTTTCAGAAAGGGATTCAAAATAACCATATGGCACTGAAAATACATTCTTATTTCTCAAATTAAATAAAACAGGCGAAAGTTTTTTTATTTCTTCATCAACATTTTCAGAATCAGGGGCCGCTAATCTGGACAATATTGATTTACTTAGTGAATCAAAATAACCATTGGGAACCGTGTATACATTTTCATCTTTCAAATAATATAACATCGAAGAAAGAAGCCGTATTTCTTCCTTTGCGCTTTCCGGATAAGCAGCTTTTACTTTGGCCAGAATTGAATCACTTAGGTTTTCGAAATATCCCGGAGGAACCTTCTGAAGATTACTTTTGTCGTGTATCTTCAAATCTTTATTCCTGTTTGCGGATACAAATGAAGAAATTCTTAGGTTTAAATCATCAAAGTATCCTTCCGGAACGCGATAAACATTAACCTTGTCCAGCTTTGCTAACAGCGGACTGATAGTCAATAATTCTTTTAATATTTCCGGGGACAATTTCATCTCGCTTTATGGGACTATTTTATCTATAAAAGGTTTAATTATTTAGTATAAATTCCTCAATCTTTTTAGCTGCATGATGGTAGCTGGCCTTTAGGGCACCTTCACTTGTATCGAGTACCCGGCTCATTTCTTCATAAGGCATTTCGTCGTAATACCTAAGGTTGAACACTATTCTTTGTTTTTCCGGTAATTGCTGAATTCCCAATTGCAATTTCCATTCTAATTTATTGGCATCGAAGTTGGTATCACTTTTTAATTTATTACTTAACCCGGTTTCAACATCACTAAGAGAAACTGAACTTCTTTTTTTCTGTTGACTTAAAAAGGTGAGGGATTCATTGGTGGCAATTCTATAAAGCCATGTATAAAGCTGGCTATCTTCCCTGAAATTCCCGAGTCCCTTCCAAACCTTAATAAACATATTTTGAAGCACATCATTGGTATCTTCATGATCAATTACCATTCTTCTGATATGCCAATAAAGCTTTTCCTGGTACTTTTTAATGATTGCTGCAAATGCCCGCTCTCGTGTTGCCGGTTCTTTGAAGCTTTGAAGAAGTTCCTGGTCGTCTGAATTGGTCGGGCTCATAATTTTAATTTTCTCAAAGCAAAAATAGAAAAACCGATCTTTTGATAATGATCAGGTCCATTGGTTTATTCAGACAAATCCTTTATTAACTTTTCTTTCGGTTAAATATCATCTTTTTGAGTTCAATAAATCCTGCCTTTAAAAATACCATTTTGGGGAGGGAGTTTAATAATTTAATTTCTTCTGAAATTGAAGTTTCATTATCAAGAAATTTAAAAATAATATCAGCCCGGTTTTTTTTGAAGAGTTTGGAAAAAATAATTTTTCCTTCTAATAAGTTATTTGATAAAATGTGTAATAGGGTACTGTCATAAAAAATAAACCGCTTTTTTGTTTTTATGTTTTGGGAAAAGAATCTATCAGATATTAATTCGTTTACAATTTCACCAGCTTGTTTTTGTATAAATCTGAATGTATATCCTGTAGATGCTTTCGTTTGGCCGCCCGCTGTTCCGATGAAATATATTCCATTTCTATAAGTTGGAAAATCTTGATTTGTCATGGGGATAATTCCAAATTCTTCTTCCGTAATATCATAACTCAACGGCCCCAATAATTTTTCAATATAAGCTTTAAGCTCATTATCATATTCCTTTTCGCCCAAGAGTTTTTCACTGAATAATGTATACTCAATTAAAGCCCTTTTTTCAGACGTCGGTAAAATATAAGCGAAGGTAGTGCCCCGAATTTGATGGACGCTGAAGTCCATAATGGTGGCCAGGTGAGGTTTGAANNATTGAAAAGAATTGTTTTATCATCAATCAAGAGAGGCTCGCCATTTATTTTAATTTTGTTACGGCCACCCCCTCCTTCGAATAGGATTTCACCGTGAACAGTATCAATATTTTTCTGCAGTTCTATTTGAGAGAAACACTTCTTATAAAAATCTATTCCCCTAATCATTTTATACCGGTAATTGCCCAACTCCAAATTGATTGTTTCAACACTGCTTAATTTAAAAAGAAGTTCATCCCACTTATGAAAGACTAAATCTTCAAAATATCCGGCTTCCTGCTCCCAGAAACACCAGGTTCTGTCGTTCTTCAATTTTGGCTCTTTATCAATAAGAAGAATTTTTTTTTCTTCAAATTTTTTTGATTCAATCATTCTCACAATTATGCTTAACGAAGCACAACCGGCGCCAAGGAAAATATAATCATAATTTTTTGCCTGCATACAATAAGCTAACACCTGCAACAAACGGGCATTGCAAGAAGATTAGGTAAAAATTTATTAAATGAAAATTATGAAATATGATTGGATCAATAAACAGTCTAAAACCAAAACTATACGTTAGGAGAAGCAACTTTGATATTTTCTGATCTATTTTCAGCAAATCTTTTTTTATCTGCCCTTACCTTGGCCCAANNGCATTTTATGAGCCCATCTGATACTCCTTACATATAAATTATTACTTCTCGTAAATAGCTTAATCCGCTGGTGAATTATAACGTCATGAACAATAAAATAGGCTAACCCATACATAGCAATACCTGCGCCTATAGCAGCCAGCCAATATTTATCACCAAATGTGCCCAGGAAAATGCATAAAATACTAGGAATTGAAAAAATAAGAAAAAACGCATCATTTTTCTCAAAAACACNNGCCCCTTTTTATGATGATCTTCATGTAGATACCATAGAAAACCATGCATAACGTACTTGTGTGTGAGCCATGTAACACCTTCCATTATGAAAAAAGTTGTCGAAGTAATTAATATAAAGAATAAAACTTGCATGTATTTCAAAATTAAGATTTTAAAGATTGGTTATAACGATAATTTTATCCTGATTCAATTTGTCTGGCCAAATTTTTCTTTATGGAATACTCTTATTTGTGGGAAAGCGATTTTAAACCATTCCGTGTATNNATTTCATCCAGGGTTTTATAACAATAATCACTGACTTCGTTATCATCGGCCATAATATTCCCATCAAAAATACCGGTAAAGACATGATCAAATTCATGTTCAGTTAATCTGTTATCAAAAGAAGCTTTGTAAATAAAAGTAAATGCCGGAGAAAGGCTGGTTTGAAAGCCCATTTCTTCAGAAAGTCTTCTGCTTGCAGCTTTTAAAATATCCTCACCCGGGAAAGGATGACTGCAGCATGTGTTGGTCCATAAGCCTCCATTATGGTATTTGCCCGTTGCCCGTTGCTGCAACAGAAATTCTCCTTTACTGTTAAAAATGAAAATACTAAAAGCCCTGTGTAATACTCCTAAGAGATGGGCTTCCATTTTTTCCATAGTCCCTGTTTCCAAATCAGTTTCATCAACTAATACCACTTCTGTCAAAATAAACGTTCCTTTAAAGTATTATGAAATAAATTTAAGCTGGTTTTTTACTCCTGCTCTTAGTACTATTAACGCCTTTGAATAGTTTGGAATTCTTATCCGTTGCTCCAGGATTTTTTCAGCCTGCGTTCGCTTTATTTTTTTGAAAAGAGATAGATAATATTTGTAAGCTACATATACACCAAATCTTGCCTTTAGTGGTAATAAGACGATTCCTTCATAGGCATTATTAAAATCTGCAATGATTTCATCCTCAATACGATTTTTACTTTCTACAGTAAAATTCTTAAAATCCACTTCCGGAAAATAAGTGCGTTCAAGTTGCTGATAATCCGATTTCACATCTCTTAAGAAATTTACTTTCTGGAAAGCGGCACCAAGTGATTGAGCATAAGGCTTGAGTTTCTCATATTTTGCATGGTCCTTTTCACAAAAAATAATCAGGCACATGAGGCCAACAACTTCTGCACTTCCATAAATGTAATTCTTATAACCGGAGGCGTCGTACTTCGTTTTGTGAAGGTCAAATTCCATGCTGTTAAAAAAAGCATCAATAAGCCTAATATCAATTTTGTATTCATTTATTGTTTCCTGGAAGCTATTTAAAATAGGATTGAGACTTATTTTTCTTTCAATTGCTTTATAAGTTTCTTCTTTAAATTCCTTCAGAAGTTCTTTTTTATTAAAATCATGAAATGCATCAACAATTTCATCTGCAAATCGAACAAATCCATAAATATTGTACACAGGAGCTCGAAGATCATTATGCAATAGTTTGATAGCGCTGCTAAATGATGTGCTATACCTGTTAGTGGTAAACTTACTGCAATGGTTGCTTACCTCGTGAAATAGTTGCATCATAATTCAAATTTTATTTCATGAATCGTTACTCAAATTACAATTTAAGACCCAAAATGTTTGATTACCTCTTTGGCTACTACCTCCCCGCTTATCAGAGATGGAGGAACGCCGGGGCCTGGTACTGTGAGCTGACCCGCATAGAAAAGATTTTTTATTTTTTTACTCCTGCATGACGGTTTAAGAACTGC
>PKYU01000419.1 GCA_003132765.1 Chitinophagaceae bacterium
GATGCATTTGAAATTATTGTCGTACTTCCAGGGTTGTTGCCTACGTAATGGAGGGTCCCATATATGGTATTCAACTGTCTGCCCACCTGCTCCATAATATCCATTTCCCCGCAGGCAGGCCACCCTACAGAGCCTATATTACTCCCCAACATCCACAAAGCGGGCCATGTGCCTATGGATGCCGGTAATTGTGCACTTATATCTACCCTGCCGTATGTAAAAGAAAATTTATTTAGGGTAAGCATACGGGTAGATGTATAATTAAATCCATTGTAGCTTTCCTTTAATGCATATATTTTTAGAATGCCATTTTGAACAATAACATTTTGAGGGCGGCTGGTATAATATTCCAATTCAGAATTACCCCAGCCGCTGTTGTTTCCAATATCATACCCCCATTTCGTGGAGTCCGGGGCGCCACTAGTATTAAATTCATCAGACCAAAAGAGCGTGTTATAGATATATGTTGAGGCAACATTTACGGTTACCTGGATAGATTTCTGTGCCGACAAACCTGAAGCTGAATAAGCAGTTACCGTAACTATATAGGTATTGGTTCCAATAGAAGAATATTTATAGGTAAGTGTATCGTTTGATGTTGTCTTCTTCTTACCATCGCCAAAATCATAGGAATATGAAATGGCGTTATTTGCCGTAGACGTAAATAGAACAATTCCGCTCGAATCTGGGCTGACAGCAGCCGCAACTAATAAATTAGTAGGCGCAACCTGAATATTTCCGCTACCGGATGAACTGCTTTTTTTACAACTTGCAGCGAGCGTAAGCAATGTAAAGAAAAATACCAGAATTCTTAAATTACTCATATTTTATTTTTGATATTTATAAAATTTTTCAACCTAACAGCAGATTCACAAATAGTGAAACCCGTCTAATTAATATTTTGTGGTGATTTATTAATAATTGCAATTACCGCGTTGTTATTATTTAAATTTTTAGGATTAGGTATTTTAAGCTCAAATCCCTATGCGTATTGGGTTAGTCCGTATTTACTTTTTTTGTCTTGATACAAAAAAGTAACAAAAAAAATCAAGGCTTTATTTTAATATCATTCTACCTGATCCTATAAATCTTAATTTTTTTTTCTTTAAATGATTAAAGAACTTCAACCTTAGTAGAAAAATATATCAATAAATTATTTTTACCCTGTCTACCGATCAAGAAGGGTTGGTTATTCATGTTACTTTTTTCTACTAAGATTGCTTAGAATAAATTTAAAAATTATTCAACAAGTGTTCATCAATCAAAAAATTAAGGTCTTTTCAAGCACCTCGAAATATTAATAAGCCGGAAGCCTATAACAATTGGTACATTGCACAATATATTAGTTTCAGTTGAATTATCATAAAATGGGAAAACAAATCAGATTAATAATTGTTTAAGGTTATTAAACAAGAATAATTAAAAAAGCCATCCCCGGTTCTATTAAGGAAACAGGTTTCCTTATCCTGCTTAATGGACCACATATAATTTCTCATTTACTTTCTTCGATTTATCCTTGGGCATTTTCATTACTTTCCTGTCGTAGGTTNNTCCACATCGGTAGTTTGCGTATACACTGCGGCGGACAATCCTTTTGCAACATACTCTTCCAGTTTATCAATTAATGAAGCATACCTTTTAAATAAACTGTCGTTATTCTTAAAACTCTGGTAACCCCAGTTTTTTTGTTCCCACGTATGCCCGGCGACAGGCAAGCCAAGCCCGCCAAATTCACCAAGAACCAAAGCTCTTTTTTTGCCAAATACATCCGGCCGGGGCATAGCAGGGTCGGGATAGTTATGCAGATCAAGAATATGACCAACAGGATAAAAATTGCCTCCGCTTGCACTGTTCACCAGCCTCGATGGATCTTTCTGCATCGTCCATTCAGCAATATCTTCGGTTTTAAATTGTCCCCATCCTTCATTAAAGGGAGTCCATACTATGATGCTTGGAAAATTATACAGCGCATCTATAATCGCATCCCATTCTTTACGGTAATAGCCTTCACTTTCAGGAGTTCTCTGCCTGTCAGAAGCCCTATCCAAAACGCCGGGACGCGGTTCCCATCCATTTCCCAGATCGCCGCTGGGCATGTCCTGCCATACCAGTAAACCAAGGCTGTCACAATAGTAATACCAGCGGGCAGGCTCTACTTTGATGTGCTTACGAATCATGTTAAAACCCATATCCTTTATGGTTTTTATATCAAAAAGCGTAGCGGATTCTGTTGGAGCTGTATATAAGCCATCGGGCCACCAGCCCTGGTCAAGCGGACCAAATTCAAAAACAAACTGGTTGTTGAGCATCATCTTTTGTATGCCATTCGCATTAGGCGTCAGGGAAATTTTTCGCATGGCGAAATAGCTTTTTACCTCATCAATTGATTTACCTTTTCGAACAACCTGAATTTTCAGGCCATATAAAAAAGGATGCAAAGGAGACCATACTTGCGGCTCCTTTATGGGTAAAGTCATTAAGGTATCTGAGCCCGTTTTCTCAGCGATTTTCTCATTGTTTTTCCAGGCAGAGATGGTTATTTCATCACCTTCATGCATATTCGAAATAGATGCAGCGACCGTTATATTTTGGTCGTCTAGGTTAGGTGTCTGCCGTGTTGAAACAATATAGGTTGNNAAGGAACAGTTTCCAGCCAAACCGTTTGCCAGATGCCGTTAACAGAAGTATACCAGATACCTTCAGGATGCACTACCTGCTTACCATGCGGCTGCGGCCCGTCATCCGTGGGATCCCAAACCCGAATGGCAAGTTCCTGATTAGTTCCGTTTTTGAGTTCATTGGTAATATCAATGGTGAAAGGATCATAACCACCTTCATGGGAACCGGCTTTTAAGCCGTTTACATAAAAAACACTCCGCCAGTCTACCGCTCCAAAATGGAGTAATATTCTTTTCCCTTTTCTGTTTTTTGGGATATTGAATGTGCGGTTATACCAGAGTAAGCTATCTNNTTTCTACGCCGGATAAAGCCGATTCAATGGCAAATGGAACGAGTATATTCCCATTAAAAGAAGCAGGAATAACTTCATTTCCAGACTTAGACAGGATCGTAAATTGCCAAAGTCCATTCAGATTTTGCCAGTTATTTCTTTGCATTTGTGGCCGCGGATATTCCGGAAGCACATTTCCGGGATTCACGCTATCGGCCCATGGAGTTGTGATCCTTCCGGGAACTATCTTCCATGATGCCTGCTGGGCTTTGGTAAAAATTGGATAAAAAATTATGACCAGTAAAATTATTATTCTTCTCATATTAGCATTTATTATTGACCGGAAATTCCGGTCTCTGNNATATCACAGAAAAAGACCGGTACCACTAACTCACCCTTTCCGTTTTCAGCAATTTATTTACCGCATCAGTAAATGAACCGGCGCGGATTATCTCTCCTGCATTTACAAAATATATTTCATCTGCATTTTCTATGGTATTCAGCCTGTGAGCAATGATAATGCGGGTGGTACTTTCAGGCAGCCTGTTCAATATACCTTCCAATAATTGTTCCGTCATGGTATCAATATTTGCTGTGGCTTCGTCCAAAATCAATACTTCCGGATTACGCAAAACAGCACGCATAAAAGCGATCAATTGTTTCTGGCCGAGGCTGATATTATCTCCCCCCGAAGATACTTTTTTCTGCAGGCCATTTTCAA
>PKYU01000176.1 GCA_003132765.1 Chitinophagaceae bacterium
AAACTATTATCGACGATGCACCCAAACACATTGCTCCCGAATATAAAAGAGGGCAGATAGTATTAAACTATTTGCCCTCTTAATTCCATGCTTCACTTGCTTTTGGCAATTATCACTTCTTTAAGGCATCCCTGATCTCCATAAGAAGCTTATCAGTTGATGAAGGTCCTGCAGGAGCAGCATCTTCCTTCTTTTGCATAGAGGCAATTGCCCTTACAATCATAAANNACCTAATACAGCAGCCAGGAAATTCCCGTAAGTGACATTGCCCCATTTCAGCTCTTTTATGTCAGTTAAATGGGCGGCGTTAAGAGCGGGAGTGAGAAGGAGCGGGGTAATAATATCCGCTACCAAAGACGAAATTATAGCTCCGAATGCTGCACCAATAATTACGGCTACGGCGAGGTCCATAACATTGCCTTTCATGATGAAGGCCTTGAAATCTTTACTAAAACCCATAGTGTTTGATTTTAATGATGATGAAAAAGATACTATTTTTTTATTCCGGGATATTGCATATTTAAGTCCACTAATGTGTTTTTAAGTGTTGACGATATTTTGTATTCTTTATANNCTTAGAGCTTTGCTTCCTTAAAATCACTTGCATTATATTTCCACATTTTTGTCGGATCCTTAATTCTCTCCTTAAGTCTTTTTTGTTGTTCTTCCGGGGATACATGAAGATAGAATTTAAGAATCTGTGTACTGTTGTGCTGGAATATTAAATCTTCCCAGTCATTAATTGCTTTCATCCTTTTCCGGGCAGTTTCATCGTCGCACCATTTATGAACACGGGTTATCAGAATATCTTCATAATGGCTCCTGTTAAAAATGTGTATCATTCCTGAAGGGGGCGCATGCAAATGGGCACGCCACAAAAAATCATGACTTAATTCATCCGTGGTAGGGGTTTTAAAACTTTTGACATGAACGCCCTGAGCATTCATTGAGGTAAAAACATTCCTTATTAGGCCATCTTTTCCACTGGCATCCATACCTTGGATAACAATCAAAACAGAATGCTTATTTTCTGCAAAAAGCATGTTTTGAAGCTGATCCAGCTCCAGTAGAACCTTAGATGTTTCATATTTTGTCACATCTTTATCAATTTCTGCTGGTGCTCTTGTATTTATATCTTTTAGCCTTATTTGACTCATTACTGTAATTGGAAAGCAATCAATTTGAAGTTTATCCGAAAGTCAAGATAAGTAAATTTTCATATTCCCATGTAAAAGTCATTTTTGGGATTGGAAGAGGCTCTTTCTCAATTGGCGGGATGTTTTTCTGCTTCCATCATGACTCCAGCCAGGAGGCATAATTAGATATTTAATCTTTATAGAAAGTGGTAGTTTTCTTTGAAGGTCGGATGCAATATTTTGCCATTCATGAAAGATGATTTTCGAAAGGTGGTGTGGATTATCTGGTTGCCTGGTTAGGCCGTATTTTACTGGATCTTCCTTTATTTCTTCCTGGAATGTGCCAAATAGCCTATCCCAAATTATCAATACCATGCCCATATTTCTGTCCAGATACCGAATATTGCTTGCATGGTGAACCCTATGATGGGATGGGCTTACAAAAATACTTTCAAACCATCCTGGCATTTTTTTTACGTATTGCGTATGAACCAGGATACCATAAATCTGCGTCAGCGAATACATGAAAATAATGTCAATAGGTTTAAATCCGAATAATACAAGAGGTAAAAAATAGATAAACCTGTACAATGGTTGCAAAACAGAAGAACGGAATCCAGTTGTTAAATTGAATTCTTCAGATGAATGATGTGTAACATGAACAGCCCAGAAGAACCGGCAGAAATGATCAACTCTGTGTTCAAGATAAAATGCAAGGTCTTCCAGGATGAAGAGCAATACCCAATACAGAACAGGACTAAATGAAAAATCAATGAAATGGAAGCGGTATATTGAAAACAAAATGATAACATATACTGCCCTGAATAACAGATCTATGCCACCGTTTAACAGGCATAAATAGATATTCATAAATGTTTCTTTAACGGAATAATACTTCTTTAGGTGAAGATGACTCAGAATCATCTCCAAACCAATTACAACGAGATATAATGGTGTGGTAATTAATATCAGCAATTGTTCTTTCAACTTTTTTTCAGTATATTTTACACAACCATGATTTCTTTTTCCTTAGCATTTAAATGTTTATCAATAAGGGAAATATAATTGTTGGTGATTTCCTGGATATCGGTTTCTCCATCTTTTGAGGCGTCTTCGCTAAGGCCATCCTTTTGAAGTTTCTTAATCTGTTCAATTGAATCACGCCGTATATTTCTGATGGCAATTCTTGCATGCTCCCCTTCATTATTACTTCTTTTCACGAGTTCTTTTCTTCTTTCCTCAGTCAAAGGCGGTAAAAACAAACGAATAATATTTCCATCATTTTGTGGATTGATGCCGATGTTTGCAGCTATAATTGCGCGCTCTATGGGCTGAAGCATATTTTTTTCCCACGGATGAATAGTGAGGGTACGGGCGTCCATAACACTTAAATTACCTACCTGGCCTATTGGGGTGGGATTCCCATAGTAATCAACTACAATACCATCAAGCNNTCTGCCTCAAAATGTTCAATGGCTTTCTTCATTGATAATTTACTTTCTTCCAATATACCATCAAGGTTTTCTGTCATCTCAACTAGGTTTTTTAAGAATATATCACCGGAAATGGTGAAATTTAAAAAGTGGTCAAAATTAGGAAAATCAGGCTGATTAAAAAGTTAAAGGAGCTTAATTTTGATCAATGGGTTCTCCGGCAAGACTAAGGATCTTGTGAGATTTGATGATAGTGTCATTGTGCGCAAATGAATGCAAAGGTTGCCGCTTTGTTTTGGGACGACGATAATAAACAATACTAACTATTGTCAGGGAAACAGTTGATAAAGCAAGAATTACCATGGTGGTTCCTGTGAAACGGAGGAAATAGGCCAGGCCAATAAAAAGCACGTTGGCTCCGATACAGGTTAATGTAATTTTAGTATGGCTTAAGCCGAGGTCCAATAAGAAATGATGAATATGATTTCTATCTGGGCTAAAAGGTGACCTGCGACTTATAATTCGAATTGTTACAACCCGAAGGGTATCAAAAAGTGGAACTATTAGGATAGCAAATCCAATTGCGGGAGCCGATTCCATTGGCAGTCCGTACGATGGGTTAGCGGCAATAGCAATAAACTTAATAACAAAAACTGAATTCAATAAGCCAATAATTAAAGATCCGGTATCTCCCATGAAAATTTTTGCAGGAGAAAAATTATAAATCAGGAAAGCAACAAGGCTTCCTACAAGAGAAAAAGCCATTACCGCATACATTATTTGAGCGGTAGCCAGAAAATACACTCCAAAAATCGATGAAGTAAGTAATCCGAGTGAGCCAGCAAGCCCATCTACTCCATCGATAAGATTAAATGAATTGGTTATTACCACGATCGTGAATAAGGTAAGCAAAATGCTTGCTGAATGAGGGATCTGGTGCATTCCTAAAAAACCATGCATATCATTTATTTGGATGCCGCCAAACTTGAGGACAATTCCAGCTGCGAAAAGTTGGCCAATAAATTTCTTAGAAGCGGAAAGAACTATTATATCATCCTTTATTCCAAGAAAAAAGACAACCATAATTGCAGCAATAAAATATTGGAAAACCGGAGGAACTGTCGAAGGGACACCCAATAATGAAGCAACAATAAAACCTGCAAAAATTCCTAGTCCTCCAAGTGTGGGGATTACGTTCTTGTGTACTTTTCTTTCATCGGGTTCGTCGAAGAGCTTCTTATTTTTCGCAACTTCGATTATAACGGGGATTGAAAAAAAAGTGATAAAAAACGCTAATCCTCCGCTTAATAAGATATTATCCATGCGCCTTTATTATAAATAAGCAATTCAGTTACAAATGTATTATTTACTTTGAAGTAAACCCTTATTATCCTAAAACAAAAAAATCAATACTACCCTCTTCACAAAAAAAGCAATATAAATTTTTAATTTTATTCCTTTTCTCAAAGTTAATACCATAACGTTGGTAATAACTGAGTTATTTCATTTCGCAAAGAAAAATTTAATTGCTAATCGGTTATTTTTTCGTCAACAGCTCCAGCTACCATATTGGTGCTCATTCTATTAATAGGATTCTTGTGATTCTCAGCAAACATTTTTCGGTTATTTAGTATATCAAGGCAACCGAATATTGCTGATCTGAAAGATGACGGATCCGCTCTATCTTTTCCAGCAATGTCAAAAGCCGTTCCATGATCAGGGCTTGTTCTTACAAATGGTAATCCGGATGTAAAATTTACCCCTTCTCCAAATGATAGAGATTTAAAAGGGATCAGACCCTGATCATGATACATCGAAAGAACTGCATCAAATTTATTATGATAGCCACGGGCAAAAAAAGCGTCAGCGCTAAATGGGCCTGTTACCAGCATGTTGTGTTGTTTTGCATCCTTAATTGCCGGCCGAATTATTTCTTCTTCTTCGTTTCCTATAAGTCCATCATCGCCTGCATGAGGGTTTAAAGCTAATACAGCAATTTTTGGCCTTTGAATATTAAAATCTTTTTGCAACGAAGAATGAAGGATAGATAATTTACTGCCTATGCTTTCTTTCGTAATTAAGGTTGCGACCTCTTTTAAAGGTACATGTTCGGTGACCACACCCACCTTCAAATTTTCAGAAAAAAGTAACATTAATACATCGTTTACCCCAAAAAAATCTTTAAGAAAAGGAGTATGACCGGTAAATGAAAAATCATCGCTTTGCACATTTTTTTTATGAATTGGTGCGGTTATGAGTGCATCAATTTTTCCATCCTTTAAAGCCTGGGCAGCAAATTTCAGGCTTATCACTGCATATTGGCCGCCTGAATTATTCAAAGTACCGGGGTTGATGGCAACCTCTTCTTCCCAGCAATTAAAAATATTTACCTGGCGGGGATTTAATTTGTAAAAATCCTTACCACTTGAAAAGCTGAAATTGATGTCTGAAATACTTTTCCTGTAGAAATTGATCACCTTATTGCTGGCAAAAACCACAGGCGTGCAAAAATCAAGAAACCTATTATCTGAAAGTGACTTTATGATGAGTTCAGTGCCAATACCGTTTAGATCGCCGCAGGTGAAACCTATTATAGGTTTATTTTCTGATAAGGTAGTGGAGCTCAAATTGAAAAAATTAAATTGATGCCTTGCAAGTTATGTAATTATATCGTTGCCTGCAAAGGATACCGGCAAGTAAATATTTTTTTCTTATTTATGTTAGTAAATAAATATTTTTAAAATTTATTTCCAATATAATTTTCTACCGGCATCCGGTTTGAAATGCTGCGGGCGAGCGTCATTTCATCAGCATATTCGAGTTCACCGCCAAATGCGATTCCCCGGGCAATTGTGGTGATTTTTATTGGCAAAGACTGTAATTTTTTACTGATGTAAAATAAGGTAGTATCACCCTGGATATTGGGACTTAAAGCAAANNAAGCAAAAATGAGTTCTTCAGTTTTTTCTTCATTGATACGTTTTATTAGAGAATCAATTTGAAGCTGGCCGGGGCCAATACCGTCCAACGGTGAAATGATACCACCCAATATATGATATAACCCATTATATTGCTGGGTGCTTTCTATTGCTATTACATCCCGGATATTTTCCACAACGCAAATAAGGTGCTGTTTCCGGGACCTGTCTGAACAAATATTACATAAGTGTTCATCGGAAATATTAAAACAACGGGAGCAAAAATGAATTCCTTCTCTCATTTTTACAATTGCTTCACTAAAAGTTTGTACCTCCTGAACATCCTTTTTGAGCAAATGCAGCACGAGCCTTAAGGCAGTTTTTTTTCCAATGCCCGGAAGTTTTGCAAATTCATTTACAGCATTTTCTAAAAGTGTCGAAGAAAAAATCATTTAATAAAATTAACAATTTAGGGCATGGTTTCTATTCAGAAAGCTGCTTATATTATTCATCTTTTTATTTATAAAATAATATCTATTTCATTTTCCCAATCTGCCCGTATGTTTATCTTCTTTGGAATAGCAAATACTTTTTCCGGCTGTAATTTCAAATGATAATTTCCGGGATCCCAAAGGCCATCTCCGTTTTGATCTTCCAGAATTCTTAAATCATAGTCTCCGGGATTAAAAACTTTTGCGTTCCAGGTTGATGAAGTCAGGGGATATGAATTGACTATCTCGTCATTTTGAACAAATTGCAAGACAGGGTTTTTGAATTTATCAAGATTCTTGAAACTTAGCGTAATACTCCCATAATCAACTTCTTTTTTTGCCTGGAACTTGATCGTATCGGATTTAAGTAAGGCAACTCCAAGCGTATCAGTGGCAAAATCTTTGGGTATGATCAGCTTGTAATAGGTATTTTCCTGCCATTGATTTTTTATAATAATTTTTTTACCTGTGGTGTCCAGGCTAATATTCGCAGATTTATAGGGAATAAAAGTTGTATCGGTCAGCTCAACCTTTAGACTGTCAAAGTCTTTTAATTTTCGATTGAATTCAACTTTAAGGGAAGAAAGTAAATCCTGTTTGCCATTTGTAAGTGAAGTGGTAAATTTTAATTTTTTATCAGTGGTGGCTACTGCGCTGGAAGCAATTGATTTTGCCTTTGGTTTTACCTGGGAGTAGGCCAATAAATCTACTGGTTTTGTCTTGTCTGAAATAGTAACAGTGGTATCGGCAAAGGCAAACAATTCATCATTGTTGTTATAAATTTTCTGCCCACTTTCATCGCCAAGCGCAAAAACGTGAAAGATGCCACCGGGCAAATTTCGAAAAGTGAAATCCCCTTTTTTGTCAAGCCTTGTAACAAATCTGGGCTTTCGTTTCAATACGGCCGAATCATCGAGGTCTTTGTAAAGCAAAACCAGCAGGGTGGTATCGATTTTACCGGTTTCTGCCAGTTGCACATTTCCTGAAAATTGAAGGGAATCAATATAAGACGTTGTTGAGAATAGGTAAGAGAAATTCTTAAGTGGATTATTTTCGTTTATATCCTGGATGGAATTACCAAAATCATAACGATAGGTAGTATTGGGTTCCAGTGTATCACGGATTTTAATTGTTACAGTTTTTAGCTTAAAGGTAATGTTTGGAGTAATTTTTGGAGTAGGCGAAACCAGTAAATTTTCCTGGAGCCTATCAATATGCACATATTCGTCGAAGGTAAAGGTGGCGCGATTTTCTTTAAAATTGAGTGTGCCATTTGCCGGCGTTGCATTAATGAGAACCGGAGGAATTGTATCTCTCGGTCCGCCGGTAGGTGTTCCAATTTGTGCACAGCCACTACCCATAACCGAGACAATATAAATGATGAAGCACCCTACAATAATTAATATAGTATTCCTTAAATTCATTTTTGGAAAAAGCAAACATAATTGCTTTCAACCGATAAAGGCTTTTTAGCTTCCTAAATTAATTCTAAATATCTTCTTCGGGTTCAGTAGCCAATTCGTGCAGGGCGATGGCCATGTTGTTTGTTTTTACAAACTCACACCAATGGCAATCTGGTTTTCCGCAACCTGTATAAAAATCGTGCTGCTGAATTTTATCCCATACTGTTTTTATTTGGTGAGTAACAGTCGTTATATCTTCCGGATTGATATAAATTTTTTCCTTACGGTAATTTTTCCTTTTATCTGGTTCAATAAAGTCAAATTCACTACTTACGGCTTTCCAGTCGCGGTTATAATGGTCCAATAATATTTTATAAAACACCGCCTGCCTCCAGTAATCACCGCCATCAGAATTTTTTTCATTTGGTGGTTTTAATTTTTCCTTTGCCTTGTCCACATCTCCCGTTTTATAATCTACCACATTCACTTCTTTACCCGTGAATTCCAGTTTATCCAATTTACCTTTTAGCGGCACTCCATTCACTACCACATTTTTTATTGTTCTTTCCAATACCACAANNTCCCAACTGTGAAAATATTTTTCATAGTAGTTAGATAAAACCTCTTCACCATATTCAAGCCGCCTGTCAAACTGCTCTTTAGTAAAGCTTTCGCGGTGGCGGTGCATGTACCAGTTAAAATCCTTAATAAATTCTACTTCAGGTGGAAATACATTTTTATCCTCCTGCATTTTTTTAAATAACCTTTCCAATGCATANNCAATGCCGTTACATTCATTACAAATTTCTCCAGCAAACTGCTTACATATTCTTCTTCAATTTTTTCTATTTCGGGCTGGTAATTATTTTGAAGTTGCAATATTTGAAATTCAGCCTTAGCAGCCTCATCTATAAATACTTTCTCAGTCTGCAAGGCATGATCATCAAGAATTTCGGCAATAAACATAGATGGTTCCAGTTCCTTTCCATCATTATTAAAGGATGAATATGAAATAGATAAATGTTGCTCAGCACGGGTAAGGGCTACGTAAAAAAGGCGACGGAGCTCTTCATCGGAAGCCTCTCCCCCAACCCCTCTCCCGGGGGAGAGGGGAGTGAAAATATTATCCGGGAACTGGTATCCGCCGTTAGGCTTCCTCTTTTTTTCCCAAACATTAGCATTGCATCCGGCAAAAAATACATACGTAAACTCAAGGCCCTTGGAGCCATGCGCCGTTAATAGATTTACGCCTTTATCGCTACCACTAACTTCCACTAACGGTAAAGAAAGTTTTTCGCTTTGCATCAGGTCAAACAACTTGATCAATTGCTTCAAATCCAGATTGGGATTGCGATGGGTTTCTTCTTTAATGAAATCAAACAAACGGGTAAGCACCTGCAACAGCCAGATCTTTTCTTCACTCTTCATTATAAAACCTAAANNCGAAATCAGGCTTTCAATTGATTCGCTTGCCTTCTTCAATCCTTCATGTATCCTTAGGGTAAATAAGTCCCGGGCAGGTTGGTTGCTTCTTTCAACCAATAATTTCCTGATAGAAGTTTTATCTTTTGAAAATTGTTTTTCTGCCACCTCAATACTTACTCTTGCAATTTCTATTGGTGGAATATGGAACCAGTCAAAATGTAAGATTTCGAAAAGCAATTCATCGCCACTGTAAGGAATATCGTGTTCATAATAAAGATATCTTAATATGGAAATAATTTTTTTTGCAAAAGGAATATTGAGAATATTCAGGCTGCGTTTACTGTAATAGGGAATTTTCAACAGCTTACAATATTGCGCAATCTCTTCGCCATATTTATTCCNNACGCGCCATATTTATTCTCTTTATAAATAATACCAATTCTTTTGGGCTCTATACCTTCAGCAATAATTTTTTCAACCTGCTGTGTTATGCCAATCATTTCCTGCCGCTGTGTTTCATATTGCTGAATAATCGGCTTATGCGTCAGGTGATTTATTTTATCATTGGCTGAAATAAGGTCCTTGGTGAGTTGTAATCCGGGGTTATTGATAAGCCGGTCT
>PKYU01000288.1 GCA_003132765.1 Chitinophagaceae bacterium
CTTATTGCTTATTACGTAATTACCTGTGAGAAGGAAAAAACTTACTGCATAATATAGCTGAACAGTGATTAAGATAGCTTTCATAAAATAACTATTTAGATTAATGTATTGCCAGATCATTTTACAATTCCTGGATGAAATTGTTCCTATTTAAAAAATATTTTATCTAAAAATTTTCATCATTTAGAATTTATAAACAAGCCCGCTTGCAAAACCAAAAGTATACAGGTTCGTTTTTACCGGCGCATTCTCATTNNGCGGATGGTGAAAAAGCAAGCTCCAGTTTGTTGTTAATTGCGTATTGGGTACCAATACCTGCCGACCCGCTCACATAAAAAGGTTTTAATCCATTGATCATATCCGAGTTTACTTTTTGTATTCCAGCTGATGTAGAAAAGCTTGTTTTTAATAGACCCTTAATTAAAAAATTTGCGGAGAATCCAACTGCTGGAATTAGACTGAATCTCCCCTTCTTAATAGCATATTTCATCATAATGGGCACTCGGGCATATTGTATCGTGTTATTGGAATTAAGTGCCTTTAAGCTATCACCGGCAACCGGCGCAGGCAGGGATTTTACATTTAGATAAGAGTAACCTGCAGAACAGTTAAACTTGTAATTGTAATCCCCATTATTTTCCTGCCTTGCATAGACAGTTTTAGGATGAATGTTAGTTTCCCAACTTGAAAAGGTGAAGCCAGACTCCAGGGTAAGTTTATTTGAAAAATTATACCCTATCAAAATGCCGGTTGTAAACGAGAAATTATTTTGCTCATCTTTTTTTATTTTATTGCGGTCCTCATCACGGTACCTGTCATTTTCATTTTTAAGACTTGTAGATACAACATCCGGAGAAAAATAAACGGTTGCTGAAATACGGTGGATTGAAGCGATTTTTTGTACCGATTGTCTGGACAATTTTCTCAAAGAATGTTTAAGTATCAGATCGCTTTTTTTAATCTTATTGAAATTCGGCAACAAGGTTTCTGCTGTTATTCCACTAATCGTATTTTCTAATTCAGGTAATATTGAAATTCCTTCAATATATTTTTCCCGGGTTGTAGAAAAGGCAGTAAACATGCGGTTTTCCTGTTCTTTTTTGATCGCTAAGTCATTCCTTATATTTTCGTCCTCTTTAGTAAATACTTTCTTTGTATTCCCTGGTAAATTATCTTCACCGGCGGGTACTTCGATCTTATCGAATGATTTATTTTGCAAAACAACGCTTTTATTATTTTTTGACCTTTGGGTCTTAATCAGATTCTGATCTGCTTTATTTTCTTTGAGCGGTGGATTTGTAGAGGAATTAATAAGAAGGTTCCCAGATCCTTTAGTCATATTTTGAGATCGGATTTTAACCCCGAAGTTATTTTTGGTAGTTTCAGCAATGACCAAAGATTTTTGATTTTCATTTTTTGGCAACNNACATTGCAAATCATTATTCATTTTGGAACCCGGAACAGGTAATTTCTTTTGAGGATAATTCTGATCTACCAATTCTTTATTCTTCAAATGAAGGTGAATATTATATATAGCCATGCCTATTGAAAATAAAAGAAGAACCGCAGCAGCCCATTTTAGTTTGTTATATTTCCTGGAAATAGAAATGACCTTTTTCTTATCAAGACTCCTGTCAATATGATCCCATACCTCCTCTGTTGGTAAATCAGTGTGGCCCTCCAAACCTTTTTTAAATATGTCATCTATATCATCGTGTAAATTTTCATTCATCCTTCATTAATTTTTTGATCTACAATTTGCATACTTTTAAATACTGCCTTTTTTAGGAATAATCTTGCATCCGAAAGATTCGATTTGGAGGTTCCTTCTGAAATACGNNAATTTCGCGGTGCTTCATCCCTTCAAAAACATAAAGGTTAAAAATTGTACGGTAGGCCGGAGACAATTGTTGGATCATTCCCAAAAGTTCCTTAACACTGATCCTGGAAATGATATCCTCGCTTCCATATTCTTCTACAATTGCATTATCCAGGTTCGAAACAACATGCATTTCTTTTTTTGACCGGTATTTCTGCAATGCACAATTAACCATTATTTTCCTTACCCAACCCTCAAAAGATCCCTTATACTTGTATTGATGCATGAATCCAAAAACCCTTATAAATCCTTCCTGTAAAATTTCTTCTGCTTCTTCCCGATTTTTTGAGTACCTCAGGCAGACCGCATACATATTAGGGGCTAACATTTTGTATAAATGGTTCTGAGAATGACGACTGCCACTAATACACCCATTAATAAGCTCTCTAAATTTTTCCAAAGAATCCACTTGTATAAGGTTTTGATGTCAGAAAAGCATAATTGGTTGGTTAGACCCGGATTTTAAATTAAAATAACAACAGAAATTAAGAACCGGATATGCCATTAACAATATTTTAATTTTATTACCCCAACCAATTATTTGCCGATTTGATCATAATATAAACAGAAAACTTAAACTCTTCATATAAATAACACGGAGGTGTAGCAATTCTATGACAATGGATTATTCACTTGTTTATTATTCAATTTTTAACCCTTAAAACCAAATAAAATGAAAACTAAACTAAACAGCGGTATCATATATATTTCATTAGCGCTGTCTTTCCTCTTCCTCCTTTCTTCATGCAAAAAAGAGAATTCAGCGGCAACCCCCGCAAATTCCTCTATCGCTGCTGCCTCTATAGTTGCAGTTGGTGTAAACCCGACGACAAATGATTCAATTTATGCAGTAGGAACTTGTGCGAATAACCACCACCTCGACTCGCTTACCTTTTCGGCACTTCCTGCAACTATAACTGATTATTTAGCGGGAAATTATTCTGGTTACACCTTTGAAAAGGCTTTCACTGAGCAGGATACATCAGGAAATATNNGGTAGGACTTAAGTTTGATGCTTCAGGCAATTTTGTAAAAGTGCTTGAACAACGCGATAAACAAGACCTGGATGGAAAAGGATGGCATGAAGGTGGTTGTTTTAGCAACCGGGATGGAATGAACAAAGACACAGTGAAACTTTCTGCACTTCCCTCAATCATTTTGTCCTATTTCAGTGCAAATTATCCCCAGGATACTCTGTTAAGAGCTTTTCAAACAATCAACAAAGATTATGTAGTATACAGTATTGATAATGGATCATTTGCCGCACTCTTTGACTCAACCGGGACATTTATTCGCAGGGTTCAGTTGAATGAAAACCAGGGAAGGGCAAGAACTGTTGTTGCAGAAAGCGCGTTGCCTCCAGCCATAGGAAATTATCTTACCAACACTTATCCAAACTATGTTTTTGAACAGGCTTTCTCGATCTCAAAAAATGGAACAATTACCGACTATGTGGTATGTATAGACGAGAATGGAACAAAATATGCGGTGGAATTTGATGCGTCAGGTAATTTTGTTAGGGCAATTACTTTTAGGTTCTGATAAAATGAAGGTATATTGTAACTGCTATGCACTTTGAGCCGTGCATGGCAGTTTTTTTTGTTTCAATTAATAATACTTCCGCATTTCTTTTGAGTAAAACATATTATTTAAGTTTAATACTGAATTAGTTTAACCGGGAATAAATAAATATTTAGGGACACTGCATCAATTTTTTTGAGAAATGGAACTTGCTCCGCTGGCTGATACATCACTTTTCTCAGGATTTCCCTTATAATATAAAGTACTGGCGCCACTAGCCGACGCAGAGATAGATTTCATGGCTGTAATCCTTACATCGGAAGCACTNNAATCTTTTATATCGCTGGCACCGCTTGCCCTGATTCTTAAATTCTCAGTCGTTCCTTTTAAATTGACCACTGAGGCCCCGGTTAGTTCCAAACCCAGGTCTGTAATTTTCACTTCGCCCACCATTTCGCTGGCTCCTGAAAGTTTTACCGCAAGGCTGCTTAAATTCAGGATTCCTTTAATTTTAAAATCGGAAGCTCCTGACCCTTCCAATCGCTCAAGCGCGCTGAATGAGATATAAGCTCGCAGTTTTCTATNNTTAAAAAAATTATAATCATAGCTGATCGTCAACGTCCCGTTACTCACTTCCGTTTTAATATTATCGCGGTTTTGAGCATCAATGGCGCTTACGGCAAGAGAATAACTATCACTTTGTGATAAATAAACTTCAATACCGCCGGAAATTTTAATGGTCGAAAAAGGACTTACTTTTCTCTCCTGGGCATTCTTATCGGCAAAAACAGCCTGTTGAGCAATAACCTGTGAACTTACCAGGAAAAGGATCAGAATAAAAGAGTATTTCATTTAATATTTTTTTGTATAACGATTACGGAAAATAAAAGTTACAATTTTTTGGATATTATTCCCGAACCAGATTACCTTCACAATCTGAATTTATTTTTTTTACCGGGGTGCATCCTCTTTTAGACGGATTGCTGAGATAATACCCGCAGACCTGATCAGGATAATGCCTGCGAAGGGAGGTAGAATAATTTTCTCCCGCCTTTTTTCATGCTTTTATTCTTTTTGAGGTAAACAGATTAGACATGAAAAAAATTATTTTTTTAACTGCATTAATATTTTCCTCGTTTTTATCGAATGGGCAGGATAGCACGAAGAACAAATTAGGCGATACCCTGATGCTGGAGAACATTGAAATAACTTCTTTAAGAGCTGATGACAAAGCCCCTTTTACTAAAACCAACCTAACTGAAAAAGAAATAGAAAATAGCAACCTCGGCCAGGATCTTCCTTTCCTATTGAACCAGACACCTTCCACTGTTGTCACTTCTGATGCGGGTAACGGAATAGGATACACGGGAATAAGCATAAGAGGCTCCGATGCATCGAGGGTGAATGTTACTGTTAATGGTATTCCATATAATGATGCGGAAAGTCAGCAAACATTTTTTGTTGACCTGCCGGATGTACTTTCATCAGTTAATTCCATCCAGGTCCAGCGCGGAGTAGGAACATCCTCAAACGGATCTGGAGCATTTGGTGGCACGATTAATTTATCTACTAACGAAGTAAATAAAGAAAAATATGTGGAGTCTAATAATACATTCGGATCTTTTAATTCATGGAAAAATACGCTTAAGCTTGGGACCGGTTTGTTAGGAAATCATTTTACCCTTGACGGGCGGCTATCAAAGATTAGCAGCATCGGCTATGTGGACAGAGCCACTGCTAACCTGAAATCATTCTACATTAGCGCTGCTTACCTTAATAATAACAGCTCCCTAAGATTTAATATCTTAAGTGGAAAAGAAAAAACATACCAGGCATGGTATGGAATTCCGGAAAGTTACCTGGACAGCGCACGCAGGTATAATCCTGCAGGAACCGAGAAACCGGGCTCGCCATATAATAATGAGACTGACAATTATATCCAGACGCAATATCAGCTCTTTTTTGATCATAAAATTAATGCTCACCTTAGTTTCAATACCGCGATATTCTTAACAAGAGGTAAGGGCTATTATGAAGAATACAGGGCTGGTGAGCTTTACAGCGATTATGGGCTTCCAAACTATGTCAGTGGAACAGATACATTTACATCTACGAATCTTATCAGGCGCCTCTGGTTGGATAATTATTTTTATGGAAGTATTTTCTCTCTTCAGTATCAACAAAATAAAACTCACGTTACTTTTGGCGGTGCCTGGGACAAATATGATGGAAAGCACTATGACATTGTAACCTGGGCTACACAGGGTTTCCCTCCAAATTATGTATATGCTAATGTTCCCGCATACAAACAGGACTTTAACCTCTACGGAAAATTATTGCAATCTTTCGGTTCCGGGTTTTCAGGATTTTTAGATGTGCAGGGGAGGATGGTAAATTATGTTATCAAAGGTTTTGAAGATAATCCAACAATCATGATTAATAAAAATTATATTTTTCTGAACCCTAAAATTGGTATCTCATATAGCTGGAATAATTACGAAGCGTATGTGTCTTATTCTGTCGGTTCCAAAGAACCCAATCGGGATGATTTTGAGGCTGGTATTGATCAGCAGCCGAAGCCGGAAATATTGTATGATCTGGAATTGGGGTTTGCAAAAAAGAAAGA
>PKYU01000115.1 GCA_003132765.1 Chitinophagaceae bacterium
TTCCAATCATTATTTCGGATATGGGTTTTTAATGAATCGGAATTCCCGATAGAATCGGTGATGATTGGCTTCTGATTTGCCTCCAGTGTCACTTTTTGTCCGCGCATGGCTAGGAATCCACGTCCACGTTCTTCATAATTCTGACCCGTGTATTGATTGGCTCCATCAATATCAGCCTGGTAGCCTTTCACCGCATAAGGGATGTCTTTCAATTCTTCGCTGCGATATTGAACACCGCTGTTCCCGCCGGCGCTGATCCGATATTCCGCTTTGAATTCAAAGTCTTCAGGTCTTGCCCCGCGCCAGATGAGAAATGAATTTGTTTTAATCTGTTTTGTCGGCGTCACTTCTCCTATAAAACTGCCGCTGTCAATGCGCCAAACACTGGTGTCGCCATCCCACCCACTGAATGTTTTGCCATCAAATATGGGTACGAAGCCATCTATGTAGATAGCCGTACTATCATTTTTTGCAGCACGAGCATTGCTTGCATTATTACAACTTGTGGCGAATACAATAAATGATATTATTACAATCAGTTGCAGCAAAAATTTTGAATAGTTACACTTTCTCATTTTTAATATTTTATAATTTTTGATTCGGTTTTGAATTTCGACCTAATCTTTTACACCTGTATTTTTCCAGGATCCTGACTTAACAGAATCNNGGTGAACAAGGATCGCCCGTTTCAAGACTCTTTAAAAAATCGGCCACCTGGTGAACAAATGAATGTTCATACCCGATGCCAAGCCCCGACACCCACCATTTATCCATATAAGGATGGTCTCCATCGGTTACGTGGATAGAACGCCACCCTTTTAGAGTTGATTCATCACCATTGTCGAAATATTCCAACCGATTCAGGTCGTGAAGATCCCAACGGATAGAAGCGTTGGCTCCATTAATTTCGAATGTNNCGAACAGGCATCATCTATGGTAACTTCCTGCATTTTGCCTGTTAGTTGGTGAACGCGTTCTTTGATGAAAATTTCTGTCATCGCTGTCACATCTTTAATGCCTCCATTCAGCCACATCGCAGTATCAATGCAGTGAGAGAGGAGGTCGCCCAATACACCAGATCCTGCTATGGCTGCATCCATTCTCCATAATCCTTCCCCGCCCTGTGGAAGGTTTGCGTTGATGGTCCAGTCCTGCAAAAAATTGGCCCGGTAATGAAATATGCGTCCCAGTTTTCCGGAATCAACAATTTGTTTTGCCAGCGTAACAGCAGGTAGCCGGCGATAGTTATACCATACCGTGTTTTTAACACCCGCTTTTTCAATGGCATCAACCATAGATTGAGATTCTGCAAAGTTGCGGGCCAGTGGTTTCTCGCAAAGTATCATTTTGCCGGCCGCGGCCGCAGCAATAGCAATCTGTGCATGAAAGTCGTTGGGCGTGCAAATATCCACTGCATCAATATCGTCACGTGCAATCAGTCTCTTCCAATCGGTTTCTGTCGATTCATATCCCCATTGCTCCGCAAATGCTTTTACCTTTTCCGCATTGCGTGAACAAACGGCCTTTAATACAGGCCGATAAGACAATGCAGGAAAAAAATCTCCCACACGTTTATATCCATTGGTATGTGTACGGCCCATAAACCCAATACCGATAAGGCCTATTCGAAGCTGTTTTATTTCTTTCATGTTGTGCACATTTATATTTTTTATCATACCTCATTCCTGCTTCCTGTCACATCACGTTAAGGGTTGATTTTTTAGCGATCAAAGTATAATTGATTGACTCAGCCATCTACCTAACTAATTGCAAGAACCAACTGCTCCGACCAATTGCCCCAGACAATTGCCACGACCTTTAGGTCGTGGATTCAATTTTTTTAGCGGGTTTTAGCACAAATAGNNCTGACGCCTAGGTGACACATCGGGACAGGCTCACTACAAAAGAGATGGCCTGTAATCCTTCTTAGAACAAAGCGTTCTGTCGAAATTGTAACACTTTGGCAGGCCAACAATTTTAAAATCTATTCTTATACAATTATACAGCCTCATACCATCCATGCGCATTCCTTACACTGATTATGACCGCTAATATATCATTCCAGGTTTGTTGTTTCTCCATCAAGGCATTGGGGAACATGCATCCATCCCAACAAAGATGCCTAAACGCTTTTGTGAGAACACCGTTTTCATCGCGGAGCCAGTAGCCGGCATCTTGTGCAATATTCAATTTTCCATTTGGATCAGTGGCCAGGCAGTGGCGTCCTGTTTTATCGTGCGATCCGGTGCCATGGACAGTTCCGTCATTTTGCGCCACATGAAAATCGATGGTCCAGGGCCGAAGCGCATTCGTCATTTTCTTAAATGCTTTATCAAATACTTCGCGATCGCTCCAATCAAAACCATTCGGTAATATTCGATCTTCGGGACTGTTATAACCAAGAAGATACAATAACGTGTGTGCCATATCAGCCTGGAACCCGATGTTCGGACGATCAACTGCTTCCAGAGTTGCAATCATTGTTTTCCAGCTATGCATTCCGCCCCAACAGATCTCCCCTTCAGCAGCAAGCTTCTCTCCGTAATCAGCAGCCACATCGCATGCTTCGCGAAAAGTTGCAGCAATTAATTGGGTGTTATGGACAGGGTCGGCTGACCATGATTCCGGATTGGTAGCGGAATCTATGCGCACGATACCATTCGGGCGCACACCGAGTTCACGCAGCTTTTTTGCAAAGCGGCAGCTTTTTCGCACCTGTTCAACAAATTGTTTGCGCGCCTCTCTTGTACCCATAGCTGATCCTCCGGCCGGAGGCCAGATGGGCGCTACCACACTGCCAATATTCAGGTTAAGTGCTGATACCTTGTCTGCCAGTTCCTTAATGCCATCATCTGAACTGTCAATATTAAAATGCGGCTCGAACAGCCCGATATCGATACCATCAAATTTCACCCCGCCTACTTCGGCATTAGCAGCGAGCGTTAATAATGTGTCGAGAGAAATACATGGCTCGGATCCATCGCCTTTTCCTACAACACCAGGCCATGTGGCATTGTGGAGCTTTGGATAATTGTTTGCTTGCATATTGTTAGAATAATAATTGAATCATAAAGAAAGGTCCGGGTTGCCGGGCCCAAAATGTTTGAGCATAACAATAGGATCCGTGGTTGATTCGTTCACGATTTTCACGCCNNTTCATCATTGGTCAATTGCCCATACCGAATCAAGGAAGGTGTTTCCACATTCCATACACCCATCTTCCCGCGTCCCTGCATCATGATAATGCCATAAGCTGCGCTATCTTTAATAGTGACAGTTTGACCAGGAAATACCGCAAGCTCTTTTGCACTGAATGCATCTGATTTATAACAGATCCAGCTTTCGCTGTAACCGGCTGCTTTCATTTCTTCCAATGATTTTACAGGGATGGGCGCCATATACCTGTTTTGGTGCAAATGCGTATCGAGGTTCAGGTCCCAATCGATCACATCCAGCAACGCTTCATAATCACCAATGCTCTCTTTCGGTGTTCCATTCCATAATAATTCCTCTGGAATGATCGCTTCATTCACCAATAATTGGTACATCGCAAAAACATCGGATGCTTTTTGCGGCTCATAAGTGCATAAGCTACCCGGCGCATGCAACAGTCCAGGAGGAACATCCCATCCAGTACCAGGCTGTAGTCGAAATGCCTGAGAATAATTCGTGATCTTATTATCGCCTTTGGTAAAATTCAAAAGACATTCTTTAATCTCAGCTCTCGTGGTTCCTGGCGCAATGCCCATGAAAGTATACGGAAAATCACCACCATGATTATTTAATTGCGGCGGGAAATAATATGCCTCAGGTTTTCCCAATTGGCCAATGAGCGCTGCTTTTTCGTCGTTGTGATGAATGTGATGTGGGAGCGGCCCCATGTTGTCAAAAAATTTCGAATACATCGGCCATGAACCATATTGATCCCATAGTCGAATGCCGATGAATTTTCCCTTCAGCAGATCAATAGCGTCTTTCAAAAGAATCTGCTCTTCTGTATGTCCATCTTTAAAAACGATGGCGCTCAATCCTTCATTCTGCCCGGTGAGTGGTCCATTCTTTGCTGGCGTGGTGGAACTTAACCAACGCTCGTCTATGCCTCCCCGTTGTCCACCTAACACATAATAATCATCCGGGTGAAGCTTTATCCTTCTGCCAGGAACACAAAAAGATCGCGGCACCCAGGTTGGGGCGAGAGTCAAAATTCCATTACCCTGTTCAAATGCTTTTTCAGCGAGTTGTTGTTTTTCCATTGGCTTTGATTAAGATTTTAGAATTATTACTATCATTAAAGAGGTGAGGGGGCAATCGTGAAATATTCAGCAATCATCAATAATTATTTGGCGATTACAATTCGTCTTTCTATGCGCTACCATTAAATGTCCCCAAAAATTTATTTATGTTTTCCTCATTAAATAATACTTCTATCTCAAGATCATAATTTCTTTTTTCACCCGGTTCCAAAAATAGAAGCGTTTTGTCTTCCCTGGCCTTTGCCTGACCCGTGAGAGGATGCGTACTTGGCTCAAGGCCTGTTACATATTCTCCCTGACCCCAATGCTGCCAGTTNNATGGTAATTGTTTTTTTTGAAACCGCAGTGCCAGTGCCAGATTGATTTTTGAATTGTACAAACCGCAAACAGATTTTCCTTCAGCATCCGAATTGATGTCAATAATACCAACATCTTCACCATTACCTAAATGTTCTTTCATCGGGGCAGGACATCTATGGAAATCATTTTTTGTATTAAAAATATGATTGTGAATTTCTTCAAAGCGGGGCTTCCATTTACCGTTCCACAGGATGTCAGTTCCTTCATCAACAAGTGGCCATCCAAAATTGCAATGATAAAGAATCATGTGAGGCATTGGGCTGNNATGAATGATGATAGAGGCGTGACCAATCTTCCCTGAAATGGTTCTTCTCAATTCAAAACTCGGTCCAAAGATGGTGGTGCTTTTAATAATGCCCGTAATGCTCATGTACGGTTTGCCATTGGCGGGGTCTGGTTGGATGATGGATTCTATCTCTGCCGGTGTATTGCTTATTTCTCCATGAAGACCACGTTCGCCAAATGCATCTTTTTCAGGACCGCCAACGTGCGATAGCCCACATGTTGTTAGTAAGCCGCCGCCAAAGGTTCTTAGCCAATC
>PKYU01000591.1 GCA_003132765.1 Chitinophagaceae bacterium
CCGGCATTCAGATCGAGGTAATTAATCTTTAAATTAGAATAATTGAATATTTCCTGCGTAACGCCAGTAAAGCCATACGGTGTCAGTTGATCTTCAAAATATAGTTTGCTTGCATCCAGTCGCTTTTGCCCATATGTTCCCTGGAAGCCGATACCCAATTGCTGAAAACCGTCTTCATCCAGCGTTTTGTGATAAGCCGTGGATATACCAGCATAATTATTGGTAAGAACGCCCCCACCCGCCTGGTCAGAAAGTAAGAGCAGGCCAAGGCCCCAGGTGTCATACTCGGGCAGTTGCTTTTTTAAAATATCAAAATCCACGCTCAGCGTGGAGGTGGTATAAACATTATTGAATGCGGGCCACTGGTCACGATAATTTCCGGCCACACGTATTGACCCATCAAATTTACCGGTCAGCGCCGGGTTGAGCGTAAGCGGAGAAGCAAAGAATTGTGAAAAATGCGGATCCTGTCCATATACATAAAATGAAAGCAACATAATAACAGCTAGCAGACCAGGCTTCTTTTTCATATCCGGCAATAATACTTGCATTTAAAGATAGGTGTTAATTTTGAGATTAGGAATAGAATCGTTTAGTGAAGAGCGCAATTTCGGGAGAATCGCTGCACCGGAAATCGGTGGAAATAACTCCTGCCAAAAAGGCGATTTATTAAGACTGCACCTTTATCCCAAAAGCAAGGTCCCCCGCATCGCCGAGGCCAGGGACAATATATCCTTTGGCAGTTAATTCGTCATCAATATCGCCGCACCAGATTGTGGCTTTGGGCTCTGCCCGCAATACNNATACCTACGGTGCAGGCCAGTGCACAAACTACATGAATTTGTGCCGGGTTGCCTTCCTGCCTGATATACTGTATGGTTTTTACCAGAGACGATCCATTAGCAAGCATCGGGTCCGAAATGATAACTACCCGGTTTTCCATTTCAGGGCAGCTGATATAATCAAGGCTTATATCAAAACTTCCGTCCGGTTTATGCTTGCGGAAGGCGCTGATGAAGGCATTATCCGCCTTATCGAAATAATTTAGCAGTCCATAATGCATGGGAAGGCCAGCACGCAAAATGGTGGCCAGCACCGGTTGCGATTCCAGCACCTTACATACAGAAGTACCAAGCGGTGTGGTAACTTCCTTTTCCATCCATGGCATTCTCTTGCTGATCTCGTAGGCGCTCACCTCGGCAATCTTTTCAAGATTTTTCCGGAACCGCATCCGGTCATCCTGGTCCTGAACGCTTCGTAATTCGCTCAGCCAGTTACTTACCAGCGAATGTTGTTCACTTAAATTGATTACCATAATTAATATTTAAAGATGCCGGCAACGATGCACTGCAGTCCTTAAAGTTATAAATTTGAATAATATTATCGTTTAAAAATTTTTGGGTCCAATTAAACCGGTATAAATGGTTTACAAAGTTATTGGAATTATGAGTGGCAGTTCCCTGGACGGGCTGGATATCGTGTACACCGAATTACAGGAAAATGGTGGCTTATGGAATTTTGCAATCATGAATGCTGCGTGCATAGCTTATGAAACCATGTGGGAACAGAATCTCCGCGAAGCGGAAACGCTAACGGCTAAAGATTACCTCCTCCTGCACTCNNGGTAAAAAAGTCAAGGAATTTATAAGGATACATAATCTGCAGCACCAGGTGGACCTGGTAGCTTCGCACGGTCATACGGTATTTCATATGCCGGAAAATAAAATGACCCACCAGTTAGGTGAGGGCGCTGCAATTGCCGCTGAAACCCATCTGCCGGTGGTGAGTGACCTGCGAAGCCTCGACATNNCTGTTATTCAGCGATTTCTCATTTTTCTTAAATATCGGCGGCATTGCCAATGTGTCTATAAGGAAAGAGAATACATTGATCGCTTTTGATATTTGCCCGGCAAACAGGGTGTTAAATATGCTTGCAGGTGAATTGGGACTTGCGTACGATAATCAAGGAGAAAACTCCTCTCGAGGCCGCCTGCATGAAGATCTGCTGCAGAAATTAAATGACCTGGAATATTACAGGCTACATCACCCGAAGTCGCTGGCCAATAATTTTGGTACCGGTATCGTGTACCCGCTCATCGAATCGTCCGGTAACAGTGTAGAAGATAATTTACGCACTTACACAGAACACATCTGTATGCAAATAAAGAAATCCCTGCTACCCTTCAAAACGGATTTCATTCAGAAATTATTTATCACCGGCGGCGGGGCATTTAACACTTTCCTGGTGGAAAGGCTGCGGGAAAATCTTGGAGAAATTAATTTCGAAATTTTCGTGCCGGAACCGGATGTGGTTAAATATAAGGAGGCGCTCATTATGGCCCTGCTGGGAACCCTTCGGTGGAGGGAGCAATATACTGTAGCCGCCTCTGTTACCGGTGCGCTTCGTAATAGTATTGGAGGAGCTTTGTGGCTCGGAACGGAAGCCTAAAAAACTTTTTTACATGTCCCGAATTGGCAGTATGCATGATGCAATAGCTTTCTATTTTAACTTGCACTTTAGATAAAATTGTCTTTATTGTGATAAATCTCCTTTCTATGTTTAAAAGAATTATCGTAATTATTGCCTGCAGTGCAATCTTATGTTCATGCAGTAACAATGATTCAAAAAAAGCTGACGCGAAAAAAGAAAACTATGAAAAAACGAAAGAAACCCTGAAGCAGAAAGAACAAAACAGTCCAAAGGATTTTATCCTGGCAACAGGTTTCAACAGAAAGAACTTAATCGGGCAAACAGTAATAAAAGGAACCGTAACCAGCAAGGCAAGTGTGGCTGTATTTAAAGATGTTGATTTAAACTTATCCTTCTTCAGCAAAACCAAAGCGCTTCTTGAAACCGACAAAGAAACCGTTTTTGAAATATTACATCCCGGTGAATCGAAGGATTTTAAGACCAAATACTTTGCGCCTAAAGGAACAGACAGTGTGGCAATTCAAGTATTGGGAGCAAAAGTGGTAAGCGAATAAATCACAGAAATCCCTGAATTGCTGGGCGGGC
>PKYU01000210.1 GCA_003132765.1 Chitinophagaceae bacterium
TTTTCCGCTTCGTCTCTTGAACATATTATTACGGTAACGGGATGTGTTTGCGAAACTTGTTTTCGCGTTGGATTATAAAAAGCAAGACGGGAAAAGAAAAAAAGATAATAAAAAATCTGAATGGCGGCAACAATGCAAAAAGCAATAAAAAGCAGGTTTTGCCATTTAGAAAAAAATTCAGCAGTATCCATTCGACTGCAAACNNTTACCGCGTTTATTATAAGATTAAGGATATTATGGGAATACTTCAATTTGACCTGGAAAATATTTGTAAAGATTCAAAAGCAAGAACAGGTAAAATCACAACAGATCACGGTGAAATTCTTACGCCCATTTTTATGCCGGTAGGTACAGTGGGCAGCGTAAAGGCTGTTACACAGAAACAACTCTATGAAGATATTAAAGCTCAGATTATTTTAGGAAATACATACCACTTGTACCTACGTCCCGGCCTTGATGTCCTTGAAGCTGCGGGTGGTTTGCACCGGTTTATGAATTGGGGCAAACCTATACTTACCGATAGTGGCGGTTACCAGGTATTTTCGCTGAGTTCCACGCGAAAGATAACTGAAGAGGGAGTTGTATTTCAAAGCCATATTGATGGTAGTAAACACCTTTTCAGTCCGGAAATTGTAATGGATATTCAGCGTATAATCGGGGGTGATATCGTGATGGCCTTTGATGAATGTCCGCCTGGCGGAAGTGAATATGAATATGCTAGGACTTCGATGGATATTACACACCGCTGGCTTGACAGGTGTATAAAGCAGTTTTCTAAAACCACCGATAAATACGATTACTCACAAAATTTGTTTCCTATAGTTCAGGGGGGAATTTATCCCAACCTTAGAAAAATATCCTGTGAATTTATTTCCTCAAAAGAAGCGGCAGGAAATGCTATTGGCGGATTAAGTGTAGGAGAACCCACAGAAAAAATGTATGANNCACAATCTTCCGGTAAATAAGCCGAGGTATCTAATGGGCGTAGGAACACCCTGGAATATACTGGAATGCATAGGGTTGGGAGTTGATATGTTCGATTGCGTCTTGCCTACCAGGAATGGAAGAAATGCGATGCTGTTTACGAGCAGAGGAGTAATAAACATTGATAATAAGAAATGGGAAAAAGATTTTTCGCCTTTGGATGAAGGTATTGAGTGCGAAGTAAGTAATTACTACAGCAAAGCCTATTTAAGGCACCTGATGAAATCAAAAGAAATCCTTGGCTTGCAAATTGCCAGTATTCATAATCTGGCATATTACCTGGATATTGTTTCCAAAGCAAGGCAACATATAATTGAAGGTAATTTTGTGCAATGGAAAAACGAAATGAGTAGCAGGTGGCAACAACGACTTTAACACTACATTCTTAATAAGGAACACTTTCCAAATTTGTCAGGTATTTTACATAAAATAGTAATCCTTAGAGGAATAAAAGTGGGAACTTCTATTAACACTTAATAATTTAAATATTTATCCCATCTTTGCGTTGACTTTAGTGAATAAATACATTATAAAGAGTGTTTCTATTTTGATACCTGTAAAAACCTGGGATATGTCGAAGTTCTTGATCAATTTTCTGTTTGTTTTTCTAATTAGCAATGGCTCATTTGCACAGAAAAATAATTTGATTATTGAGGGAACCGCTCCGAACTTATACCTGCTTCACCAGGTTGCGCCAAAGGAAAATTTTTATAGTATTGGCAGAATATATAACGTATCTCCCAGGGACCTGGCCTCTTATAATAATCTGCAATTTGTCAATGGTTTAAGTATCGGGCAATTATTGAAAATTCCGCTTTCTGAAAATAATTTTATACAGGGTGAGGAGAAGATAAATGACGAAACGCTTATTCCGGTTTACCATTCCGTTGAGCCGAAAGAAGGTCTCTACCGGGTGAGTATCAAATTCAATAAAGTGCAATTGTCTTCATTAAGAACTTGGAATCATCTGCCATCTGATGAATTAAGTGTCGGTACGAAATTAATTGTTGGATTCCTTAAGGTAGATAAGAATGAATCGGTATTGGCACGAGGTGGAATTCATAATGAAGAAAATATTACAGGCGTTACTGAAAATAATAAGAAAAATNNAACCCACCGCCTTATACTGATGAAAGCCATGAGAGGCTTCCTCCTGTAAAAGTACCCGATAAAGATCAACAGCCAAAGAAAGGGGAAGCTTCGGAGCAGACAGTTGTAAAAAACGAAACCGAAACAACAGGTACCAGGAGCAATATTAATTTTGCGGGAGGCTATTTTAAAAAATTGTACAATGAGCAGGTGGATAAAAAAACACCAGCAATTGAAATTGGCATTGCGGGTGTTTTTAAATCAACAAGTGGCTGGCAGGATGGAAAATATTATTGTTTTAGTAACGAAGCTTCGCCTGGCTCCGTTATTAAAGTAACAGATAATTCATCCAATAAAACTATTTATGCAAAAGTCCTAGACGTTATTCCGGACATAAAGCAAAATTATGGCCTTACTATAATTGTAAGTAACGCAGCGGCCAGTGAATTGGGCGGGACAGAACAATTTGCATGCAATGTGAGCTATGTTAAATGATCACCTAAGCATTTCTGAAACCTCTCAAAAAACTTTCAAGGCTCATTTTTTTCTTTCCTTCCAGTTGCAATTCTGTTGGAACTATATATCCATTTTTACATGCAAATTTGAAGATGGAATGTTGATTAGTGATTAAAGTTCCGGGCAAACTATCTGTATCTGCGATTTCTTTTTCAGCCCTAAAAATTTTCAATTTTCTTTCTTTTAAGTATGCAAATGCGCAAGGGTAAGGGGAAAGCCCGCGGATTAGGTTGTATATCTCATCTGCATTTTTATGCCATTTTATTTCGCATGTTTCCGTAAAAATTTTGGGCGCATGGTGGAATGATTGTTCGGCATTTGCTGTTTCATTTTGTTTCGTTTCTTTCAAGCTACCTTCTGCGAGGCCAATAATAGTTTTTAGCACCAATTCAGCGCCTATGTTCATCATGCGGTCATGCAATTCACCGGCAGTTTCTGAATCTCCGATTTTTATTTTTTGTTGCATCAGTATATTGCCGGCATCTATTTCATGCTTTAATTTAAATGTGGTAACCCCGGTTTCTTTTTCTCCATTGATAATAGCCCAGTTAATAGGAGCTGCGCCGCGATACTGCGGTAAAAGACTGCCATGAAGATTAATAGTTCCCATTANNTCTGGTAACATACGAAACGCAACAACTATTTGCATATCAGCATTAAGTGATTTCAGTTCTTCTATAAATTCCGGATTCTTTAATTTTTCAGGTTGCAGAACATTCAGACCATTTGATAAAGCAAACTTTTTTACGGCGCTTTGGTTCATTTGAAGTCCACGACCGGCAGGCTTATCAGGAGCTGTTATTACGGCTGCAATCTCGTATCCGGCATTCACAATTCTTTCAAGGNNCTGCAAATTTGGGTGTTCCCATGAAAATGATGCGTAATTGCTTCACTAAAATTGATTTATGTAAATAGTAGAATCTTTTCAGTATTTATTTAAAAATCCTTGTAAAGTAAATACTTCTTCCTGATCTTTCTAAAGTTGGTCAGGGCTGGTTCCCAACTTTTTCTGATGTCAGTTTCTGAAACGCCATCTTTAATTTGTTGGATTAGCTGATCATTTCCTGCCAATCGATTAAAGCCTTTCAAAAAGAAATTCTCTTTATCAGGAAATAATTCAAACGCCTGAATGATCCATTTCAATTGTATTTTTTTGTCAATTTTTTTCAATACCTGTTCCAGTGTGCCGGAAAGGTTCCATCCATAACATACTTCGCCATAATGTTTGCTGCTTTTTGCTCCTGCAGTGGGTTTTGGAGTAAAATGAAATAGATATTTTGGTAAATTTGGTGCTCCAAATATTTGGAACGGCTTATCTGTTCCCCTTCCTTCACTTAAAGTTGTTCCTTCAAAAAGGCAGGTGCTGGGATAGAAGTAGACAGATTGTATAGTTGGAAGGTTAGGAGATGGTTTGACCGGTAAAATATACTTGCTGTTATGGTCATAATTCAGGCACTTAATCACTAAAAAATGAAAGGGGGTATCTTTTGAATTCTTTACATGCAGATTATATGTATATTTTTTGTTGGCCTCTTCCGACAACCATTTCTCCCCTGCAATCATAAATGCGTATTCACCTATCGTCATCCCATACACGATAGGTATAGGTTGCATGCCTACAAAGCTTTTAACTTTTGGATCAAGTACCGGACCGTCAACATAAAATCCATTGGGATTCGGCCTGTCAAGTATTAACAGAGGTTTTGAATTTTCCAGTGCAGCTTCTATATAATATTGCAGGGAAGAAATGTAAGTATAAAATCTTGTTCCAACATCCTGTATGTCAAAAATCATAACGTCCACATCTTTCAGTTCTTCTTTCGTAGGTTTATTATAAGCGCCATAAAGACTTATAACTTTAACACCTGTTTTTTTATCAATGTAATTACCAACATTCACTCCTGCATCAGCCTCGCCCCTGAAACCATGTTCAGGACCGAAAATTTTTACCACCTTGATACCCCTTTTTATCAAAGTATCTACAAGATTTGAACGTTGAACGATTGAGGTTTGATTGGCAAAAACCGCTACCGATTTTCCTTTTATAAGTGGCAGGTAAACTTCCATTCTTTCTGCACCCGGAATAATCTTTATTTGCGCAACTGCCATAAATCCAATAAATAGAAATATGGATGCGATGATTATTTTCTTTTTCATCATTCGATAAACTTATTAAGATTATTCTGAAAAACAAGCGAATAAATTTGGCAAATGGTAATTATTTAATAAAGTAATTCAAAACGATTATTTGATTTTCCCAAAATGATTCTTTTTCGTACCTTTTAAATATGTTCAAATTGGCTAACGCAATAGTTCTATCAACAATAAATAAAAAAATATGAGCAAAGCAAAAAAGGGAGATGTTGTAAAAGTGCATTACAAAGGCAAATTAAATTCAGGAGAGCAGTTTGATTCAAGTGAAGGTCGTGAGCCATTGGAATTTACTGTTGGCGCCGGTCAAATGATAGCAGGTTTTGATGCAGCGATTCCGGGAATGTATGTAGGTGAAAAAAAGACCATCATTATTGCACCGGAGGATGCCTACGGCGAAATAAATGAAGAAGCAATAATCAAATTTCCCATTTCAAATATACCTGCCGAAATGAAACTCGAGCCTGGCATGAAGTTGCAACTAAGAAATGAGGCAGGCCATCCTATTCCTGTTGTTGTTGCTGAGCTCAAGGATGAAATTGTAATTCTGGATGCTAATCACGAGCTGGCCGGCAAAGAATTGATTTTTGATATAGAACTGGTTGAAATTGCTGAATAAGCCTTTTTTTCAATTTTCCTGTGGGTATCAATTTTGAAGGGATAATTCTACATATACAGGTGAATCAAAGGGTCATATTTAAGCTTACTTCATATTTTTTGGTGCCGTACCCTTTTTGCTTAGTACTCCATTTTTCTAAGGGTTGGGGCCTTAATCCATGTAAATAATACGACAAGGATCGTCATGGATCCGCCAAAAATTACTGAAGGAATGGTACCCAATAATTTTGCCATCATTCCGCTTTCAAACTGACCAAGCTCGTTGCTGGAATTTACAAACATAGACGTTACACTCATTACCCTTCCCCGCATATTATCAGGGGTTTTCAGCTGAGTGATAGTACCTCTGATCACCACGCTAATCCCATCCAGCATGCCCGATATGAGGAGCGCAGCGAATGANNTGAAATACCAAAAATGATAATGCAGATTCCAAAACCTGCAACAACCAATAATAATATTTTTCCCTGGTTTTTCTTCAAAGGGAATATTGTAAGAATAATCACGATAATGATAGAACCTAGATCAGCAGCACCATTCAGAAAACCAAAACCTTCCGGGCCCACTTTTAATATATCCCGGGCATAAATAGGTATCAATGCAACAGCGCCTCCAAATAAGACTGCAAAAAGATCTAATGAAATGGCGCCCAGGAGTTCTTTTGTTTTAAATACAAACCGAAGGCCTTCTTTGACGCTTTCCCAGGTGCGCACGGCTCCCTTGATATTTCCTGCCGGTTTCTTTTCAATTTTTATTAATAAAAAAAAAGAGGTAGAAATTAAGCAGCATACGCTGATCAAAGTACCGGTAATTCCTAATCCAGCTATCAAAAATCCACCTATAGCGTGACCAGTGACAGCGGCTGCAAGCCATGTGCCCTGGCTCCAGGTTGTCGCATTTGGTAAATGCGATCTTGGTACCATATAGGCAATCATGGAGCCAAAAACTGGTCCGGTAAATGCCCTTATTATTCCGGTGCCAAAAATGATTACATAAATGCAAACAACTATCCAGTGGTTACTTAAGTGCTTTGCAATGTAATTTCCGGAAATAAAAACTAAAATTGTAGCGGCTGTAATATAGAGAACGACTCCTCTTAAGAGCAACCATTTTTTTTCACTCTGGTCAATCACATGACCGGCATATAAGGCTAAGGATAAGGCAGGAATCACTTCAGACAAGCCTATTAATCCTATAGCAAATGGATCGTTTGTTAACAAGTAAATCCACCAGCCAACAAGGGTTGCCATCATTCTCAGGCCCATAATGAAAACAAACCGCCCCAACAGCAAGTTTCGAAATTCTGAAATTTTTACGGAAGCAAAGGGATTATTTTTTGAAAGCGAAGTCATTGAATTTCATTTAAGGCAGTTGTAAATAATGCTGTCCCTCATCATATTCCTTGTCAAGAGCTTCTATTACTGCATTTAAATGTTTTTCATTTCCCAGAAAATCTGCTGCTGATGCTTCTATAAATAATGTCTTAATGTTGTGTTGTTTGATATATTGGGTATNNAGAAAAAAGATATTCTGTAGCTATACCCTGCTCATAAGAACGGTTTCGCTTGCGGATATTTTCTTTAAGCTTACTAACAGGAGCATGAAGATATATGAGCAGATCAGGCTGAACAAGTTGAGGGTTGATGATGTCAAATAATTTCTGATATAATAAAAATTCTGTATCAGGCAAATTGACTTTAGCAAATNNAACAGGTAATCCGAAATGGTTACATGCTGAAACATATCTTTTGTCTGTAAAAGATCTTTCAGCTGCTTGTATCTTTCAGCCATGAAAAATAACTCGAGTGGAAAAGCATATTGCTGCTGGTTTTCATAAAACTTTGGAAGAAAGGGGTTGTCTGCAAATTCTTCCAAAATCAACCTGCCATTTAACCTTTTGCTCAGCAAATGTGCCAGCGTGGTTTTACCTGCCCCGATATTCCCTTCAATAGTAATGAAATTATATTTCATGCATTTTTATGGTTAATAAAATTTCAGTCTTCATCATCTATTGAGTCTGTACTTTTTTGGAAGTCAAAAATAACTCCTGAAAATTTAAATCCTCAATTGATTTACTCCATGTTTGCAGAATTTGTTAATAAGAAAACTATGCTATGAATAAAATCTATCAATATTCATGCTTTCGTATGAAAAAGACTTAAATGATTATTCTTCCTTTTAAAATGGATTTTAGCGCTGATGAATAACCGGGCTCTCCCAAATACTTCTGATCTGCTACTTTCAATTTACCTTTTGTTTCATGATTCAAAATATTTTTTATTTCTTCTTTTTATTTTTTCTCCAATAGTTTTGCACCTTTAAATAATCTTTTCATGAAGCCATACAGCCAGTTAACGGCAATGTTAGCTATTACCAACGCCAGTTTACGTGCTATTTTCAGAAGCCCTTCAGCAGTAGTTTTTGGTTTTGCCTTTCCATTTGTTTTTATACTTGTATTCGGATTTATAGGGGATTCCGGAGCGAGGAAAGTTTACAAGGTAGCTATCGATAGTAATGCAGATACTGCTAATTTATTATTCCGGGCGTTGAAAAATACCGATGGTATTATTATGATTAAATACGGAGACAAGGACTCCCTTAAAGACGATCTTCAAAGAGGGAAAATAGCCGGAATTATAAATATTCAAAAAAATTCATCAGGCAATCCTCCCTATATTTTTACCCTTAAGAGTACCAACTCCAGTAATGATAAATGGCCTCAATTCAAAGCGCTTGCTGAAAGTGTGATCAATAATCTCAGTAACCGGATTTATAAAAATAGGCCTGCCTATGCAAAGTTTGATTTTGATTACAAAAGGGATATTTCGGAAATAAGGCAATATAAAACGATTGATTTTATCCTGCCCGGGCAGTTGGGGTTTTCTTTGCTGGCCTCAGGCGTTTTTGGAGTGGCCTTCATGTTTTTTAATCTTAGAAATACATTGGTTTTNNTTTCAAATGCTTACTGCAGTAGTAATTATTCTGCTGGGTTATTTCTGTTTTGGTTTTACCTTAATTCATGGGTTTGAAACTTTTTTTGATATGCTGGTGTTAAGTTTTATAGGGCTTATCGTATTTATGGGTTTTGGTTTTATTGTGAGTGGCATCGCAAGAAGCGATAACACCATACCCCCGCTTGCTAACCTGATAACTCTACCCCAATTTTTGATTGGGGGAACCTTTTTTTCTGTAAGTGTTTTCCCTGTATGGCTGCAATGGATAGCTAAAATAATGCCCCTTACACATCTCAATGAGGCTCTTCGTGACGTAGCATTTGAAGGCAAAAGTCTTTGGGATGTAAGGATGGAGATTACTATTTTATTAATTTGGGGATTAGTAATTTACGCTGGTGCTATCAAAGTTTTTAAATGGGAATAAATTGATTGCAAATGAGACAGGTAAAATCATTTATTATGGCAGTTTTTATTTTAATCTCTTTCCTAAGCCTGATAACAGTTTTTCTCCCTTCGAAAATTTCGGTTTCAAAAAGCATTTTTATTAATGCAAAAGATTCTGCAGTGGCAGAGGAGATAGAAGATTTTAAAAACTGGAAAAATTGGTATCCTGCGTTTCAAAATAAGAATATGACTGTAATTCAATCGGTCAGAAATGATACTGTTTTTGCGGAATTAAGTACTGAAAATCAAATTCAGATTCAGGTTGCTTCATTTAGCCCTAATAAGGCTACCATAAATATCTTTTTTCTGAATATAAATAACCATAAAGAAAACTTCCAGTTTTTGGTGGNNACGTAAATACAGACCTGGGTTGGTATCCCTGGAAGAAGCTGGTTGGAATATTCCTGGATAAGATTACAGGCCCCGAATATGAGGCCACTATCAGGAACATAAAGATAGCTGCTGAAAAAAATAGTCACTAACCTTTTTTAGCGATTGAAAATAAAAATGCTTGAACAACCTTATATACTTTCTTGAGTTCTTTTTTTGTAATGCAATAGGGGGGCATTATATAAACCGTATTTCCAAGGGCTCGAAGGTAGACTCCATTTTTTAAACAGTAATTTGAAAAATGAATTCCTATATCCTGCAGGTAATTATCTGTTTGGGGCGTACAGATCTCAAAAGCACAAATGGTTCCTGTTTTTCTCAGATTTTTAATGACATTTTGCTTTACGAAGGGTGATAAATTTTTTAAGAAATCTTCATGTAGCGTAGAAATTGCTTCAATTTTTTCCTTGCACCCATCATTTTGGAGGAGTTTGAGACTGGCGAGAGATGCAGTGCATGCCAAAGGGTTTGCTGTAAATGAATGTCCGTGAAAAAATGTTTTTGTCTTATCATCACTAACAAAAGCTTCATGTATTTCGTGTGTGCAGGCTGTTACTCCCAAAGCCATCGTTCCACCTGTCAATGCTTTACTCAGGCAAATAATATCAGCTTTTTCTTCCAAATAGTCCCCTGCAAAAAATTTGCCTGTCCGGTAAAATCCGGTAAGCACTTCATCTGCGATACATAATACCTTTTCCTTTTTAAGGAAAGCAACCAGGGAATTTAGATTTTTTGCATCATACATTCTCATGCCACCTGCGCCCTGGAGCAATGGCTCATAGATGAAGCAGGCGATTTCATTTTTATACCTATTAATTTCTTCCTTTATCACTGTGAAATTAGTATCATCGGGAGTATCAATAAATATTACCTCAAATAATTTTTCCCTGAAGGCGATGGTAAATGTTCCTCTTTCACTAACGCTCATTGCTCCAAAGGTATCCCCATGATAAGAATGACGAAAGGCCAGAATCTTATTTCTTTTTGCGTCGCCCTTATTAAACCAATATTGTAAGGCCATTTTAATGGCCACTTCCGTTGCAGTGGAGCCATTATCACTATAAAATATCTTTGAAAAATGGCCGGGTAATATCTTCAATAGTTTTTCTGCTAATTCGATTGCAGGTTCGTGGGTGAAACCTGCAAAAATTACTTGCTCCAGCTTTTTGGCCTGTTCGAATAATTTTTTGGCAATGTATTTATTTCCATGCCCATGAATATTTACCCACCAGCTACTTATCGCATCAATATAGGTATTCCCGTATTCGTCATACAAAAGCGTTTTCTTTCCTTTTACAATTGGGATGGCAGGTGGCCGGTTTTTCTGGTGCGTATAGGGGTGCCAGATATATTTAAGGTCTTTTTGTTTCAGATCCATTTGGTAAAATTAGGTTCAATTCTTCCCGGATTATTATTCTGAGGAAATAAATTTTAAATTCCTTCTTATTCCCTGATATTTTGCACGCTTTAAAGGGGAGTCATTAAAAATGATTTTGAAAGATTCTTCTGATAGTTCTTCCCAATCCTTTTTATTGAATTGAAGGATTTCATGTATTGGCGTGAAAGCAGCTTCAGGAGTCGGTTTTGAAAAACGATTCCAGGGACAAACATCCTGGCAAATATCACAACCAAAAAGATTATTCTCAAATTTACCTTTCATTTGTTCCGGGATCAGCAAATCTTTCAACTCAATAGTGAAGTAAGAAATACATTTACTTCCGTCAATCACCTTATCGGGCAATATGGCTTCTGTTGGGCAACTTTCAATACATTTTGTGCAGGTGCCGCAATAATCTTTAAGAAAAGGATCATCAGTTTCGAGTTCCAGGTCAGTGATCAATGTAGCAATAAAAAAAAAGGAACCTTTTTTTTTTGTAATAAGGTTTCCATTTTTCCCAATCCATCCGAGTCCGCTTTTCATTGCCCAGCTTCTTTCCAGAACCGGGGCACTATCAATAAATCCCCTGCCATGGACTTCTCCTATATTTTCTCTTATTAACTGTAAAAAAATAATTAATTTCCTNNAATCTTTTCCGTAAGCATATTTTGAAACTTTAGGCGGTTCAGGTTTTTGTAGTTGTGCAGGATAATAATTAATCAGCAAGGTAATTACTGTTTTTGCGCCAGGAACCAGTTTAGCAGGGTCAGTCCGAAGATCAAAATATTTGTTCATATATTCCATGGTTCCCTGGAAACCCTTATTAAGCCAGCCTTCCAGCCTTCGGGCATCATCTTCCAGGTACTGGGCTTTAGCAATGCCGCAATAATTAAAACCTAAATTTTGTGCTGTTGATTTTATAAAAGCCGTATGTTTTTCCGTAATCGACATTGTAGCGTACAAAAGTAGTTTCTTTTTTAAGCTGAAGATTAGCGGAATTTAATGATTTGAATTATCGATGGCTTTATCAATAATTGCCTTCAGATTCGTGTATATTTCATACCTGTTATTTTGTTTCAGGTTCACAACAAAGAGAAAGCCTGCATATTTTCTTGTATTGTCAATCCATGGAAAACTCCCGAATAATCCGGGACATGTTACCGCTGCTGTACTTAACTATTTAGTATTGCTTGCTATGGGCGCTTTGGTTATGAAAGAATAGTTCTGCAAGGCCTCATTAACGTCTTTCCCTTGTCTCCGGGCAAAATACCTAATTGTCATTTTCTGCCCTGGTGAAAGATTATTTTCTGATTTGTTATATAAGATCTTCCCATCTTTTACTATTACCAATGTCGCCCTTCCTCCCTGTTGAAGTAAATTGTCTTTTAGCTAATCATCCGCTCTATCAAAACTTCCCTGGGCAAAACCAAACTGCAATAATAACAGGGAAGTAGCAACAAGACTGCATTTGCGGCAGTTTTGTTTCCAATAATGAGACATAATTTCTATCATTTTTGTTGGATTAATATTTGCGGACTTAGTTTGAATAAATTAAAGATTTTTAATATGAACCCAAGTAATTTAACCATAAAATCGCAGGAGATTTTTCAAAAGGCGCAACAGCTTGCCTACAATGAAAAAAATCCTAATATCGAGGTAGAACACTTGTTAAAAGCATTGATAACAGATGAGGACAGCCCTGTGGACTACCTGCTTAAAAAAAATAATGTAAATGTAAATTTTGTAGAAACTAAAATAAATGAAAGCCTGCAAAAACTTCCAAAAATGGGAGAAGGAGAGCCGGCGCAGGTAATAAGCCGTGATCTCAATAATGTTTTTCTGAGAGCTGCTTCAACATTAAAAACTTTCAGTGACGAATTCATAAGTGTAGAGCATTTGCTGCTAGCAATTTTGCAAGGCAATGATAATGCTGCCAAAATTTTGAAAGACGCTGGCCTTACAGAAAAAACCCTTATAGCGGCAATCAAAGAATTAAAAAAGGGTTCCACTGTTTCATCACAAACTTCGGAAACCCAGTTTAATGCCTTAAATAAATATGCTAAAAACCTGAATGAGCTTGCCCGGAGCAATAAGCTTGATCCTGTAATTGGCAGAGATGAAGAAATCAGAAGAACCCTGCATATTTTATCAAGAAGAACCAAGAATAATCCTATACTTGTTGGTGAGCCGGGTGTTGGTAAAACAGCCATTGCCGAAGGGCTTGCACACCGCATTGTGAACGGGGATGTTCCTGAGAATTTAAAATCCAAAATAATTTTTGCATTGGATATGGGTCAGCTTATTGCAGGTGCAAAATATAAAGGTGAATTTGAAGAACGTCTAAAATCGGTCATTAAAGAAGTGGCCGAAAGTGATGGTGAAATTGTTTTATTTATTGATGAAATACATACTCTTGTCGGTGCCGGTGGTGGTGAAGGAGCAATGGATGCTGCAAATATTTTAAAACCAGCTTTGGCCAGGGGAGAGCTCAGGGCGATAGGAGCTACCACTTTGAATGAATATCAAAAATTCTTTGAAAAAGATAAAGCTCTTGAAAGAAGGTTTCAAAAAGTGATGGTGGATGAACCGAGTGTGGAGGATGCAATATCTATTTTAAGAGGCTTGAAGGACCGGTATGAAACTTACCATCATGTGCGTATTAAAGACGAAGCAATTATAGCAGCAGTTGAATTATCGCATAGATATATTACAGATAGGTTTTTGCCCGATAAGGCAATTGACCTGATCGATGAAAGTGCCGCAAAGTTAAGGCTTGAAATGAATTCCATGCCGGAGGATCTTGATAAGCTGGAAAGGGCAATAAGGCAACTTGAGATAGAAAGAGAGGCTATTAAAAGAGAAAAAGATGCAGCTAAATTAAAAGAATTGAATACTGAAATTTCCAACCTTTCAGTGCAGCGGGATACTTTTAAAGCAAAATGGCAACAGGAAAAGGAAATTGTGGAAAAGGTTCAAAGCGCAAAAGCTGAGATAGAGCGGCTTAAGATGGCTGCAGAAAAAGCAGAGCGTGAAGGCGATTATGGTAAAGTAGCAGAAATAAGGTATGGTAAGCTGCAGAACCAGGAAAAGATCATTAATGATTATTCAGCAAAGCTTGACGAAATCAGTGAAAAAAGACTTTTGAAAGAAGAAGTTGATGCAGAAGATATTGCTGAAAGCATAGCAAAGGCCACAGGAATTCCGGTAAATAAAATGATGGAGAGTGAAAAAGAAAAGCTACTGAACCTGGAAGACGAATTGCATAAAAGAGTGGTTGGGCAGGATGAGGCTATAGAAGCCGTGGCTGATGCAATACGCAGAAGCAGTGCAGGTTTGCATGACCCCAAAAAACCATTAGGCTCTTTTATTTTCCTGGGAACCACCGGCGTCGGTAAAACAGAACTGGCGAAGGCGCTTGCAGAATACCTTTTTGATGATGACCGGATGATGACCCGCATCGATATGAGCGAGTACCAGGAAAAGCATTCAGTGAGCAGGCTGGTTGGCGCCCCTCCCGGTTATGTGGGTTATGATGAAGGCGGTCAGCTAACGGAAGCGGTAAGNNATAGTGTTATCTTACTTGATGAAATTGAAAAAGCTCACCCGGATGTATTTAATATTTTATTGCAGGTGCTTGATGACGGAAGACTTACCGATAATAAGGGAAGGGTGGTTAATTTTAAGAACACCATCATCATTATGACAAGCAATATGGGCAGCCATATCATCCAGGCAAATTTTGAGAATGTCTCGGAAGAAAATAAAGAAAAAGTGGTGGAAGAAACCAGAAGA
>PKYU01000523.1 GCA_003132765.1 Chitinophagaceae bacterium
ACAGAGCCGATCTTAAAGAAGGAGACCTGGTTTTCTTTAATACGCATGGCGGAGTTTCTCACGTTGGTCTCTACCTGGTCAACGATTATTTTGTCCATGCCTCTTCAAGCCAGGCTGTGACTATCAGCAGCCTTGATGACAATTATTATTCCAAAAGATTTATTTGCGGAGGAAGGGTATTACCATAAAAAATAATTAGAAATCATTTCTTAATGAATAGAGATCGGTATCGATCTCTTTTTTATTTCCCAATGATTCTGAAAAATAATTCTTACAGTCACAGATATATTTCCTTGAATTTCTAATAAATTAATTGTACTTTGATTTCGGTATTGTTACTTCACTCCTGCTAATAATGTTCTGCGCCTTTTTTTAATTACCTAAATTTTCGAAAAATGCAACAAAAAAATTCAAAATCAGTAAATGCACGCCGCGATTTTTTGAAACAAGTCGCTACCGGAGCTGCAGCAGTTAGTCTTTCTATGATGGCTCCTCCTCTAAAATTATCAGCAATGCCTTTTAAAGATCATTCAGGAGAATCGGATCCCGATCAATGGTTTAACCAGATTAAGGGCAAGCATCGAATGATTTTCGATGTAACNNGTTTTGACAAATGCTGCGACGGGGACACCTGAAAAAGATAACAGTGTTGTTGTAGTCCTGAGACATGACGCCATTCCATACGCTATGGAAAGCCGCTTATGGGAAAAATACAAATTTGGTGAATTTTTCAAAATCTATGATGAGCAAACCAAAGCTCCTTCTATCCGTAATATGTTTTGGCAACCTAAACCTGGCGATTATAAAATTCCGGGTGTAGGCAATGTAGCCATCGGTATCAATGAATTACAGGCAAGTGGCGTGATGTTTTGTGTATGCGATATGGCACTAACTGTCTTAAGCGCAGCTATGTCTGGCAGTATGAATAAAGACGCAGGTGAGGTTAAAAAGGATTGGGTATCAGGCATATTACCGGGAATTGAAATTGTACCATCCGGTGTATGGGCCGTCGGGAGGGCCCAGGAACATGGGTGTGCTTATTGCAATGCATCATAACATCTAATATAGAGAAGATCCGATTTAAGGAAAATGCTAATAGTTAAAGCAGACTTTAGTCTTTATTTTTCATTGGAAGGAAATTGTTTGGAAAAATGAATCGAAAACCAATTATTCTGCTTTTCATTTTGGCGGTCATTTTATTATCATTGCTTATTTCCAAAAAAACGAGTGAAAAAAATTCAAAGAATAAACTTGATTTTGCAGGTAACAAGGATTTGATCTGGATTCCTCCAGATATCAGGAAAATTCCGAATACAGAAGAAGGAGCACTTATTTTATATGGAAGGGCACTCGTAATCAATACGGCTTTTTATTTTGGCCCAAAAGCGACAATTAGGAAGGCAGGAAACGGGATGAATTGTCAGAATTGTCACCTCGAAGCAGGCACTAAAGTGTTTGGAAATAACTTTTCAAAGGTCGCTAATGGATATCCAAGGTTCAAAGATCGCAGCGGTCAGAAAGAATCAATTGAAAAGAAAGTGGAGGATTGTTTTGAAAGAAGCATGAATGGTGATATAATAGATAGCACCGGTAAAGAAATGAAAGCCATCGTGGCCTATCTGAACTGGGTGGGGAGCAATACGGCAAAGAATCAATCTCCTCCGGGTGCAGGTATCGAAAAACTACCATTAATGAAAAGAGCTGCAGACTCTTCAAAAGGGAGAATTGTCTTTCTTACAAGATGCCAATCGTGTCATGGCAAGGATGGGGAAGGAAAATTAAAAGAAAATGGTTTAGGATACCTCTATCCTCCATTATGGGGAAAATATACATTTAATACCGGTGCCAGCATGTACCAGATCTCTAAATTAGCTGGCTTTGTAAAGAATAATATGCCGTATGGAACCACTTACGCAAAACCGATTCTTAACAATGAAGAATGCTGGGATGTGGCGGCTTACATTAATTCTAATTTCCATCTTAAAAAAGAGACAGAAGCCGATTATCCGGACCGGACTAAAAAACCCTTTGATTATCCTTTCGGGCCTTACGTTGATAATAAATTTTCAGAAAAAGACCATAAGTATGGGCCATTTATAATAATGAAGAAATATTATGACAGCCTGAAAGGACATTGATGATTTTCAGGCTTATATTGAATTTTTTAGGCAGCGGAAGTTTCCATTCCTAATTTTCGACCATTAAAGCTTATATTTCCGGTCTGTGATGTTCCACCTTTTTTCTTCGTATCATTTTGTATATTTGTATTTTTTAATCAAAAAGTATTTCCATGCCATCATTTGACCTCGTAAGCAAAGTTGATCTCCAGACACTTGATAATGCTGTAAATACAGTCGAAAAAGAGATTAAAAATAGGTTTGATTTTAAGGGCAATCATGTCGTTATAGATTTGAATAAGAAAGAACTAATACTTAAACTTGAAGGGGAAAGTGAAATGAAAATAACTCAGGTTATCGATGTATTGATCAGTAAAAGTATGAAGCATGGGTTAGCCGCAGAAATTTATGATCTGAGTAAAGAACCCTACCAAAGCGGTAAAATAGTAAAAAAGGNNAGGAAGATGCCAAGAAGATTGTGAAATTAATCAAAGATTCCGGCGCTAAGGTTCAGGCGGCAATCATGGATGATATGATTAGAATTAGTTCAAAAAAAATAGATGATTTACAATCAGTTATCCAGGCATCGAAGGGTTGGAATCTCGGCCTGGCGTTTCAATATGTCAATATGAAAAACTAATGAGTTTAGGGTTTTGCTCATAATAAAAAATGCCTTACTTTTGCACATTCAAAAAAATCCTTTTCCTCTCAGAGAAAACTCAGTTTAAAATTTTTATTATGAAAAAAGATATTCATCCTTCAAATTACAGATTTGTAGTATTCCGGGATATGAGCAATGGGTATATGTTTTTAAGCCGTTCTACAGCGTCATCCAGAGAAATGGTGCAATGGGAAGACGGAAAGGAATATCCTGTTATTAAGCTTGAAATTTCAAACACATCGCATCCTTTCTATACCGGCAAGAATATTCTGGTTGATACTGCAGGTCGCATCGACAAGTTCAAAAGACGTTACGAAAAGAAAGATAAATAATAAGGTTAATTTGATTTTTAGTCCCCCAAGAATGGGGGATTTTTTTTTGCTCTTATAATAAAGTAGATTAGCAAATGAAAATTTTACTGGATGATCTTCCTTTCAATGACAGTCTTTTTCCCTTCGGTACNNTAAGTTCCCAAATTCCTTTAGAAGAATCTGAGGAAGCTCTCTATGTGAAAATCCCTGGAAACATTATTCCTTCAGCAAATTATTTTAAGTATCTAAACAGCGAGAACATCCAACTACCTGCCAACAACGATTGCAGAATTTTACAGTTTCCTTGGCAAATTTTTGAATACAATAAATGGGCTATAGAACAGGATTTTGAAATGATAACTTCTGGCAGAGAATCTCAGGAGATCTCATCTTCCAATCAATTGGGCAACGCAGAAAATATTTTTATTGAGGAAGGAGCTATAATTAGCCATTGCATTTTAAATGCAACAGATGGACCTATCTATATCGGTAAAAATGCTGAAGTGCAGGAAGGATGCCTGCTTCGTGGTCCATTGGCTATATGTGAAAAAAGCAGGTTAAAAATGGGAACAAAAATTTATGGTGCAACTACTATCGGCCCATACTGCATGGCTGGTGGAGAAATTAAGAATTCAATTTTGATGAATTACAGTAATAAGGCCCATGATGGCTATTTGGGTGATTCCGTTATAGGTTCGTGGTGCAACCTTGGTGCAGGTACCAGTAATTCTAATTTAAAGAATACTGCTGGCACCATTAAAATGTGGAGCAGGGCGGGAAATGAATTTATGGATGCCGGGACCAAGTGCGGCCTGCTGATGGGGGACTACTCCCGCTCTGCAATAAATACTTCCTTTAATACGGGCACCATTGTAGGGATAAGTTGTAATATATTTGGTGCAACGATACCCCCAAAATTCGTCGATAATTTCACATGGGGAAATGAAAAATATATATTTGAGAAGGCAATCGCAGATATTAATAACTGGAAAAAATTAAAAGGCTTTGCTATCACGCAGGAAGAAATCAACTCGCTAAAAAAAATCTATTCATAACAAATTATACAATGAGAAAACAAATAGCCGCTGCCAACTGGAAAATGAATTGCACACTTCAACAGGCTAAAGAATTAATCGACGGACTAATCAATGAAAACATTAGGATCAGCCCGGACCAGGAAGTTATCCTGGCAGTCCCGTTTCCTTACCTGATGTTAGCAAAAGAAAAATTAAAGAACATTAATGGTTTTAAAGTTGCTGCGCAGAACTGTTATTCTCAAACTTCGGGAGCATTTACCGGCGAAGTAAGTGCAGTAATGCTACAGTCTATTGGTGTAGATTACGTAATAATAGGTCATAGTGAAAGAAGAGAAATATTTGGTGAACAAAATAAAATGCTTTCTGAAAAAGTAAATATCTGCTTTGGTCACGGAATTAAACCTATTTATTGCTGTGGTGAACCTTTGCAAATAAGGGAAAATGAAACACAGAATGAATTTGTATCTGCCCAAATTAAGGAAGGACTTTTTCACCTTAATAGCAGTCAACTTGAAAATTTTGTCATTGCTTATGAACCAATATGGGCGATAGGTACGGGAAAGACAGCCACTGCTGACCAGGCTCAGGAAATGCAGGCACATATCCGCAATGTTTTGGCAGAAAAGTATGGAAACGAGGTTGCCGAAACTATTTCAATTTTATACGGAGGTAGCGTAAAGGCTGGTAACGCTAAAGGAATATTTGGAAAACCTGACGTAGATGGTGGACTCGTCGGGGGGGCTTCATTAAATCTGGCAGAATTTTCAGCTATCATAAAAAGTCTAAAATAATCTTTGTCACATTATTGTAATAATATATTTACTAATCACCAATTAGCAAAATATTATTAATTATATATTTTCCAATTCTTTACTTTAGATGAAACAAATCAAAAATTTATTATGAAAAAAATTATTACCGGGTTGTTTTTCCTTGCATGCTCACTTTGCCTTACCAATGCAAATGCGCAACAAAAACCAACTGAAAAGAAAGCTGTAACAACAGCAAAAAAGACTGAGGCTAAAGCAAAAAAGACTGAAGCTACA
>PKYU01000226.1 GCA_003132765.1 Chitinophagaceae bacterium
TGCCGGAAAATGTATGTTGTACCACAGTAAATAAAGTTTGTGCAAGCGGAATGAAAGCGATTATGAATGGGGCACAAAGTATTTTATTAGGAGATGCAGATGTGGTAGTTGCCGGTGGCATGGAAAATATGAGCAGTGTTCCTTTTTACGCACCGGCAACGCGTTGGGGAAATAAGTATGGCAATACCACTCTGATTGACGGCATGGCAAAAGATGGGCTGACTGATGTTTATAATGATTATGCCATGGGCAATGNNCATTGAAAGTTATAGAAGAAGCCAGGAGGCAATAAAGAAAGAAAAGTTTAAAGAAGAAATTACAGGCGTAGAGGTTCCCAAGCGCAAAGGAGATCCGGTGATTATGCTTCAGGATGAGGAACCTTTCAATGTTAAATTTGATAAAGTGCCAGAATTGAAATCACCGTTCGAGAAGGGTGGGAGCGTAACGGCAGCCAATGCAAGTACCATCAATGATGGAGCTGCTGCACTAGTACTTATGAGCAAGGCAAAAGCGGATGAATTGGGTGTAAAGCCTATCGCCAAAATCATAGGGTATGCCANNCACTCTCACTTGCTTTACCGAAGGCGCTTCAGAAAGCAGGTCTAAGGTTTGACCAGGTTGATTATTTTGAGCTGAATGAAGCGTTCAGCGTGGTAGGAATTGTGAATACCCAAAAAATGAATCTCGATCCTGCAAAGGTTAACGTGAATGGTGGCGCCGTTTCGCTTGGTCATCCTTTGGGATGCAGTGGTGCACGCATAATTGTTACACTCATAAACGTTCTCAGACAGAATAAAGGAAAAATTGGAGCAGCCGGGATTTGCAATGGAGGAGGTGGAGCCAGCGCAGTGGTTATAGAACTTTGTTAATGAAATTCTTATTCAATTATAATTATTGAAAAATTTTCTTAATTATTGTAGTTTAACTTCAAAACATAGATATGAAAATACCAGGATTGCTCATGGCATTTTTTCTTTTCTGCCTTAATAAAAGTTATGCCCAGGATTCTGCCTTTACAATCAATGGAAAATTTGAAAAAATTAAAGAAGGCATTATTTTTTTAAATATCTATGAACCAAATCAAACCATAAAGGACTCTTCGATTATTACAGACGGGACTTTCAGGTTTTCAGGCTATATAAACAATCCCTACTTTGCCACACTTTCAATGCCAATCAGGCAAAACGATTATTTTTCATTCTATATAGAGCCGGCTGTAATTAGTATTTCAGGCAGGGGCGATTCACTCATGTTAATGAAGATAAAGGGGTCAACTATTAATGATGACGACCAGCTGCTCCAATACAGAATGAAATATGTGACCAAATGGGAAGATGCTAATAGCAAGCTTTACGAACAGGCTTTTAAGGCGAAAGATACCAGGGTTATGGATAGTCTTGATGCCGTTGATTTTAATGTGCTCGATGAAAAAAGGAAAATTGTTTCAGAATTTGTTAAAGAATTTCCTCACTCGGAGCGAAGTGCCATGGCTATTTACGAAAATTATCTATATTATGCAGACTCAAGTGATGTTGAACCTTTATACAAATTATTAGCCCCGGAAATTAAAAATTCTGAAAAGGGAATTGAAATAAAAAAGCTTATTGAAGTTTACAGTACAGTTGCCATTGGAAAAACAGCACCTGAAATTTCTCAAGTGTCATTAGATGGCAAAAAACTAAGTTTATCTTCATTCAGGGGCCATTATGTGTTAGTTGATTTTTGGGCAAGCTGGTGCGGACCATGCCGTCGGGAAAATCCAAATATTGTATCTGCTTACAATAAGTTTAAGGATAGAGGATTTACCATATATGGCGTTTCTTACGATACGAAAAAGGAAAAATGGGAGAAGGCGATAAAAGATGATCATTTGGATTGGAACCAGGTTTCCGATTTGAAAGGCTGGGAAAATTCCACATCAGATATGTATGGTGTCAAAGCCATACCTTCAAATCTTTTACTCGATAAAGACGGGAAAATAATTACCAAGAATATTTTCGGAGAAAAACTAATCCAAAAGCTTTCCGAATTGATGCCTTAAACAAAAATATGATGTAATGAGTTTTGCTCATATCACTGGTAACAGATAATTTTGCCGCTTAATTTTTTATAAATGAGAGAAATAGCATTNNAGAGAAGCATTACGGGAAGCAATGAGTGAAGAAATGAGGCGTGATGAGAACGTTTTTTTAATGGGAGAAGAAGTTGCTGAGTACAATGGCGCTTATAAAGTGAGCCAGGGCATGCTTGAAGAATTTGGTGAAAAAAGAGTTATAGATACACCCATTACTGAACTTGGATTTACAGCGATAGCGGTTGGATCTGCTCAAAATGGCCTTCGTCCGATCGTTGAATTTATGACTTGGAATTTCGCTACACTCGCTATTGATCAAATTCTAAATACAGCTTCCAAAATGCTTGCGATGAGTGGTGGCCAGGTGGGATGCCCCATAGTTTTTCGCGGGCCTAATGGCAGTGCCGGTCAATTGGGTGCACAGCATTCCACCGCTTTTGAATCTATGTACGCAAATATTCCTGGCCTTAAGGTAATATCCGTTAGTAATCCATATGACGGGAAAGGATTGTTAAAAAGCGCTATTCGGGATAATGACCCCATCATTTTTATGGAGAGTGAAGTGATGTACGGAGATAAAGGCGAAGTTCCGGAAGGAGAATATTTAATACCAATAGGAAAGGCAAAGGTTGTTCGTGAAGGAAGTGATGTGACCATAGTTTCATTTAATAAGATGATGAAGGTTGCAATAGGCGCGGCAGACGCACTTGCTAAAGAAGGCATTAATGCTGAAGTTATCGATTTGCGAACCATAAGGCCAATGGATTGGGAAACAATCCTGGATTCAGTAAAAAAAACTAACAGGCTTGTAATAGTGGNNTGAAGGATTTGATTATCTTGATGCTCCGGTCAGAAGGATTACTTCGGCCGATGCTCCTATGCATTATGCACCTAATTTGGTCGCCATGTATTTGCCGGATATTCCTCGTACCGTTAATATTGTAAAGGAGGTGATGTACCTAAAAAAATAGTTGAAGATTATAGAATTTAATGATCGGGAAATTATATCTTTCAGATAACAAAGTCTTCCGGCTTTGCCTTAAATCATAGTTTATAAATACCGGTAATTTTTATTATCCTCTTCCGGCAAACGAACCTGTTTTACATTTTGCTCCTGGAAGTGNNAGGATTTTAAAAGCAGCAAAATTGATGTGCCTATGTTCATTGGCGCGGATGAGGTACGCACGGGGAAAAAGATTGCTATAAATCCTCCTCATGAAAAAAATCATGTGCTGGGATATTTCAATTCAGGGAATGAATCACATATTAGAAAAGCGATTTTCGCCGCTTTAAAAGCTAAAGAAAAATGGGCCAATACAAGTTGGGAAAACCGGGCTAATATATTCCTGAAGGCAGCAGAATTACTTGCAAC